>JAOZKO010000225.1 GCA_029935325.1 Bacteroidales bacterium | reverse complement strand
AGAAGTTGGTCCAATTACGATATTAGAACTGCCGCTTGTGATATTTGCAGCTCCACAAGTTACAGCAATATTATTATCTCCGGTTGATAAAGTATTTAATACTTCAGATCCAATAGCAATATTAGACACTGCGCTTGTAGCTACAACACCTGCTTGATAACCAATAAATGTATTAGAATTACCAGTTACATCACTTCCTGCATATGCACCCAAAGCTGTATTATAATAAGAATTAGCCATTGTATTCAAACTATTATAACCAACAGCTACACACCCTGACCCCCAATCTACATTCTGTAAAGAACCCTCTCCAATTCCAACATTTTTCTCACTATATAGCTGTGATGGAGAAACGCCACTATTTAACCCTAGATAATAACTTTCTTTAAGATATTTTCCATCTGTAAGGTCATCAATTCCAATAGCCACGGTTGAGCCATTAGCTATCCATGAAGGAGAAGCAGGGGTTCCTGCATTATGATAAAAACCAGGAGTATTATCAGTTTGATAAATCATTAATCCATTGGCAGGAGAGGAAATTGCATCTCTTTGTGTTTCTGTCATCCTTGGAATCAGAAAACCTTGAACAGTAGAACTGGCGTCAATAATAGCTGATGCATCTGGAGACGCACCACTTGTATTAAAGGCCACTCCATTTTGTGCCTGTAATTGTACGATGGCTAAAAAGCTAAATATGAATATTCCTATTTTTTTCATTTGTGTAAATTTTAATTATGGTTTTTTAATGATTAAAAAATTATTTAATAAAATGTAGAGCCTGTGAATATTCCTCCAATTAATATATAGTCTCCCGATATATCGGGACTATTTATTCTCAAGCTATTATTAACATACCCTGCCCTAACTAGTGCTTGCCAGAAAACGTCAATTTCTTCGTTATGCTTGTGCTGAAAACAAACATTTACAAAAGTAAACTTATTGTTATGCTCCCGATAGCAATCGGGATCGCAAGCCTCGAACTTAACGATTTCTGACTAAGCACTGTAAAATAGTGCGTTTTCTTGCAGACACTAACTAAATAAATAGTCCAGGCAAGGTATAATTATTTTCTTAATTCTGGAGGTCACAATTAATTGTAATAATAAGCTAAACGAATACCACCCCATTGGTAATCACCAGCAATATTAAAGTTTCCTTGAAGGTCGAATTTTCCTAGTCGTAAACCAATAGCTGGAGTAACACCCCATGAGTTTATACCTGTATAGTAGCCTCCGCGTGCTTCAATATATAGTATGGACACCTTTGCTCTAAGCCCAGCAGTGAATTCCCAAACTGACATATTAGGGTGGGAAACATGTGAAATTCCATTTAAATCAACCCATGTTTTTTCTGGTCCTGAAAAATCATTCCATCCAAAATCGAATCGAGCTGCAAAGAATTTGTTAAAGTTGTAATCGAAATCAGCATAAACACCAATACCATGGCTATATGTTTCCATATTGCCAACAGGAAAGCCAACTGATAATGAATTTCCTGACACCCAGCCTTTGTCTTTGGCTTGTGCTTTGGCTTGTTGAGTATAGGTTATTATAAATAATAACATTAAAAATAAGTAAGTTTTTTTCATGATAATTTAATTCTATATTAATACAAATTGATTTATTATTAAAAGCTAAGCCTTAGTCCGATATTACTATAGAAGCTATTTGCTTTTGCTTTATCGCTTCCTGAATGAACAGGTGTTAAACCTAGTTGGTATCCCATATCTATATAAAAGAATAGAATATCGACACCAATTCCAAAGTCAGCATTTACTATCAGATTAGAGTAATCATCAGTAGTTATATCATCAAGGCTTCCTGAATTCTCAGTATGATTTACGGAAAGAATATGATAGCCATCAAACCCACCAAATATTCTAATATTAAATATATTTTCTGCTTCTGGGTTTATTAATCTGAATCCAGCCTTTAATGGTATTGAAAATATTTTCAGGCTTGTTTCATCAGTAAATTCTGTTCCTGTTACAGTGTTCTGATTTGTAACCTTGGTTGACAGGGTAGTAAATTGTAATCCGGGCTGAACATAAAAGCGCTCGCCAAAAGTTAAAGCTGCGCCAAACTGATAGCCAGGTCTTCCCTCTACAGTTTTGTGATGAAGTACTCCATCAAGTAGTGTTGTTCCATTATCGCTTGATAATTGTAGAATATTCATTCCTGCATAGGCACGAATATCGAAACTCTGAGCAAAGCTTGTGCCTAAGCCCAGTAATAAAGATAGTACTAAAAGGTTAATTCTTTTCATAGTTAAATATTGATTTATAATAAAATTGATTATTTTTAAGTTTCTTTATTGAATTAATTGAATTTAAAGTCAGAAAAGACTTCAATACTTACAGATGTTGCTATAACACCCATTATCATCATTTCCATTTTAGCGGTTTCCTTTATTACGTAATAACGTTTAAGTTCTTCACTATATGATAGGTTAATTTCAATAAACATATTATTAACATGAAAGATTTTCATGCTAAAAGGCTCCTTGCTTTTTATTTCAAATTTGGTAATGCGACCTGTTTTTTTGTCAATAAATATACTACCAGTACAATGCGCCAAATAGGCTAATTTCGAAGGTAATTCTTCTTTTGGCATATTAAAACCTATGATAGCAGTATTTTCATCATTACTTATTATAAAGAAATCTTCACTTTTTAAAAGTGCTTTCTTTTGATTAGAGTTTTTATTCTTTTCTTTATTAAAGTTTTTTATATCCTTTTTACTAGGGCTTGCTCCATCTACAGTCAATAATGTAAATTGCTCCCCTATATTTTTACTTGCATCATAAGAGTATGACTTAGCAGTTTCAGTATCTGCATCATTAGACTCAGTATGGATTGTGTTTGAAATCCTAGAATTATAACTATAAGTAGGATGCGAGATGTCTATTATATTTAAAACACTGTCAATTTTGAGTCCATACTTATTCAGAAGGAGCTCTGCTTCATTTCCATTGGCTTTTATGCTAAAGGACATAGAAAGAAGAAGAATTATACTAAAGATAGTTTTCATTATAATAATTTTCGTTATTAATTAATTAGTGAATTAATGGATATCAATATGTAAAGTAATATTAATACGCAATAAGGTACTTCTTTATGCTTTTAAACAGGTCGCAAAACTACTGCAATTATAGAATGTCCTCCATTTGAGTTGGGTGACAAGTAGGGGGACATTATTAGTTATACTTATTATATTCTCATTTACAGATTGTTCTAAAATTATAAAGGAGTTGATATTGGCATATAATAAGGGACCAAAATTGTTTTATTGCATAAAATGTTGTAGATTTGCCTAATTAATAATATGCTATAACATCATAATTAATTTAACTAATACGATTAATCAATAATTATTAATGTGAGAAAAATTGTTGGAATAATATTGTTTCTTTTACTATTTCGGCTTGCATTTGCACAAGTAAATGTATCTGATTTATTATTTGAGATAGATCAGTCAGAAAGCAGTATAGAAAAAGCTAAACTGTATAGACAAGTTGCTGATTATTATTATCTTATTAATACTGACAGCTCGCAGGATGCATATAGTTTGGCATTGATTTATTATATCAATACAAAGAATGCTAAAGGGGAAATGAAATGCTTAAGCCGATTAACTGCAATATATGATGATATAGGTAATTCAGATACCGCGTTAGTACTAGCATATAGAGCAATTAATATTGGTTTAGCACATTCGTATGACACCCTATTGGCTGAAACGTATTTGCGCTTGGGAAACCTGTATAAAGAAAAGGGTCAATACCAAAAGGCTAAAGATTTTTACTATCAAGTAATTGATTTTGGTTTTTCAAACTCTACAAATGGGGCATGGGGCTCATTAGGTATTCTTTACTCAAATATTGAAGAGTATGATAGTGCTCGTGTTTTTTTACTTAAATCATTGGAGTATTTTAGATCACAAGATACGAGCTTTCAAATAGTATTATATAATATATCATCCATAGCGGGTTCTTTGGGTGTAAATAGTTTTGACCGAGGAAAGCCAAAGGATGGCTTGGATTATTTTAGTGAGAGCCTTCGCATTAGCCGAAAGATTGGAAATGAGATTAATATTATTTCAAATTTATTGAATTTTTCCATCGCCTACGATATAGAAGATATGCCTAAAGAAGCAGAGGTAGTTCTTCAAGAGGCTTATGATATTGCAAATAGAATAAATAATCAGAAGTTAAAGGCGAGAGTCTATTTGTTGATGTCGGATCATTATTATGAAATAGAACATTATAATTTAGCATATGATTATATAATAAAGTATCAGCATCTTAATGATAGTTTGGATCGTGATGAATATCAAGAATCCTTACATAAAAGTGAGCTTAAATATCAAAAACAATTACACGATATTGAATTAGCAAAGTTGGAAGTTGAAAAGGAAAATGACCAATTGCAGTTTGTACTTGTTTTAGGTATCTTTAGTTTCTTATTTGTGGCTATTACATTATTTCTTTATCGCAAGGTTAAGCTTCGCACAGCTGAAAAGAGAAAGTTTGAGCAGAAATCGGAGCTTCTAAATAGCCGCTTAATTGATGCTACTGCACGTTTGTTGAAAATGGATTTACATTTACAAGAGCAAAATACGAAATTATTTGAACTTCAAAAACAGACGCAGTCAAAAAACAAAAATAATTTAGATGAGGTGTCGATAGAATTGGAGAATAGAAAGATATTGCTGAATGAAGATTGGGGAGAGTATGTGGAAATATTCAATATACTTCATCCTTGTTTTTTGAAGTATCTACTAAAAGATTACCCAAACCTAAGCGAAGGCGATAAACGACAATTAATTATGTTGAAGCTAGAATATTCTAGAAAGAAATCTGCAGATATATTAGGGATTTCTCCAGACAGTGTTAAACGTGCTCAGCAACGGTTATCTAAGAAGCTTAAATTGACGGATGTGACAAAATTAAAGGCTTTTGTTTCTGAGGTTATTTGTGAAAATTGAAATTAAGACAATAGTTCGTTGAGTTTTTGTTTCTCGCAAAGACGCCAAGACGCGAAGGGTTGA
>JAOZKO010000224.1:0-4919 GCA_029935325.1 Bacteroidales bacterium | reverse complement strand
GTGTGTTGTGTGTTGTGTGTTGTGTGTTGTGTGTTGTGTGTTGTGTGTTGTGTGTTGTGTGTGTTTGTAACTCCCAACTCCGAACTTCCAACTCCGAACTTCCAACTCCCAACTCTAGTCACTCCCAAACTCTAAGGCACTTCCACAGTATTAAGTATCTCGCTAATAATATCGATGCTATTAATATTTTCAGCTTCAGCCTCATAAGTAAGCCCTATTCTATGGCGCATTACGTCAGGGCAAACAGCTCTTACATCTTCAGGAATAACATAACCTCTACGTTTAATAAAGGCATATGCTTTAGCTGCCAATGCCATGCTGATACTTGCTCTTGGAGAACCTCCAAAGCTAATTAGGTTTTTAAATTTTTCAAGTCCATACTTTTCTGGATAACGACTAGCAAAAACGATATCTGTAATATAGTTCTCAATTTTTTCATCCACATAAACCTTACGTACAACTTCTCTTGCCCGAATAATATCATCAGTTTTCAGAATGGTTTGATTCTGAGGCTTTGTATTGGTAATTTGGGATCTAAGTATAGCTTTTTCTTCTTCCTTGCTTGGATAGTCAATTACTACTTTAAGCATAAAACGGTCAACTTGTGCCTCCGGTAAAGGGTATGTTCCCTCTTGCTCAATTGGGTTTTGAGTTGCCAGTACAAGAAATGGTTTTGGTAGAGGATAGGTGGTGTCTCCAATTGTAACTTGTCGCCCTTGCATAGCTTCCAATAATGCACTCTGAACCTTTGCTGGAGCCCTATTTATTTCGTCAGCAAGTATGAAATTGGCAAAAATTGGTCCTTTGCGAGTCTGAAAAGTCTCCTTCTTTTGACTATATATTAATGTCCCTACTAGATCGGCGGGTAATAAATCTGGTGTAAATTGTATTCTGCTAAAGTCAGCATCCACAACTTTTGCCAATGATGTAATAGCTAAAGTTTTTGCTAATCCAGGAACTCCTTCTAATAAAATATGCCCGTCAGAAAGTAAGCCAATTAATAGTCTTTCAACCATTTGCTTCTGCCCAACGATTACTTTTCCCATCTCTATTTTAACAAGATCTATAAAAGAACTTTCTCTTTGTATCAAGTCATTAAGTTCTTTAATATCTATTTCCATTTCCATAGTTTGTATATTTCAGTTTGATGTTTGTCTTGTAAAGCAAAAATATTACTTTTGACTTATGTAGTTTTTAATGTCATGTTAAAAATCGTTAAGCTCTTTTATAGGGAAGCTAATATTTATAATTATCATGCATAGTGAGTAATACTTATGGGAAATATTATTATATTTGTCGCAGTATTTTACTGAAAAGTAAATGTGCTATTCTAAACTTGATAATGGTTAAATTTTTTATTAGTTCATTCCTTTGAAATTGTCTGTTACGATTAATCATAATATAGAATAAGAGGGATTTGTGTTGAATGTTTTTATTTATTTAGACTTTTTTTGAACTTATTTAAAACTTTTTTTAAGAATTTTGAATTAGAAACTCAATGGACAATTGGACAAAGCATATTCGGGAGATTAATAGAGTTACACTGAGTTTTACTGATAATAGGGAGGATGATTTCAGACAGTACTATTTTGATAATTCTATTATTACAACTCGAGTTTCTTTTGCACTTCTGGCATTTATATATGGCTTTTTTAGCTATTTAGATAGTGTAGTCGCTGAAAACTATTTCAACCTATTTTTATATATACGATTTGTTATAGTAGTTCCAATGTTGTTGCTCGTTTTTGCTTTATCATTTTCCAAAAGCTTTATAAAGTATTGGCAAGAATTGCTTTTTGTTACATATTTGACTGCTGCCATAGGTATCATTTCTATGATAGTATTGCTACCTAATTATGTAATTTATAGTAATGGAATGATGCTTATATTTCTTGCTGGTTCTGTTTTTATCAAACTAAGATTTCTGCTAGGTTCAATAGCTGGTTGGATTTCTATATTAGTATATAATGTTGTTTCATTGGTGTTTTTTGATATTGAGGTTAATATCATTATAACAAATAATTTCTTTTTTGTAGGCGCAGTAGTAATTGGGATGTTTGCTTCTTATCATGCTGAAATATTTGATAGACGAAATTTTGAACTCCTACGACAGATTGCTAAGAAGAATCAAGAAATAGAGGAGACAAATGAGAGTTTGGAAAAGAAAGTAGAGAGTAGAACCAAATTGTTGAATGTTAGAAACGAGGAATTACAAAATGAAATTGCTCGTAGAATAGTAATTGAGCAAGAACTTATTGGAGCTAAAGAGAAAGCCGAACAATCAGATAAGCTAAAATCTGCATTCCTTGCTAATATGAGCCATGAGATTAGAACCCCAATGAATGGAATAATTGGTTTTGCAAATCTTTTACCTGATGCAGAGGATGAAGAAGAATTACATGAATTTATAGAGATAATTAAAAGTAATGGGGATCATTTGCTTGACCTTATTAATGATATAATAGACCTTTCGAAAATAGAAGCTGGAATACTTGATGTTCACAAAAAAACATTTAACCTAAATGTGCTGACAAAGGAAATTTATGACCTGTTTTTGATTGACCATAATGTAATTGATAAGAAACTGAGTGTGAAAATAAATAATGGACTTGAAGATGAGAAAGCGAATATTGTTACTGATAGAATAAGATTGAAGCAAATGCTTATTAATTTAGTAAATAACGCATGCAAATATTCTGATAAAGGCGAAATAGAATTAGGTTATTCAGTTGATGGTAATAGGCTAAGTGTTTATGTTAAGGATGAAGGTATAGGAATATCAGAAGAGCAGCAAGAAAATATCTTTAATCGCTTTATGCAGGTTACATTAAATAATACTCCTAATAGGGAAAGTAAAGGGCTTGGATTAGCAATTACTAAGACATATTTAAAAATGATGGGTGGTAATATAAAAGTAAGGAGCAAACTAAATGTAGGTTCTGAATTTTCATTTTATTTACCTATCGAGTTTGATGATTAACGAAACAAATAGATTATATAATGGAATATAATTGGGAAGATAAAGTAATATTAGTTGTTGAAGATGTGCATGTAAATTACATTCTTATTAAGAAGCAATTAAGGAAAACAGGTGCTAAAGTTGTATGGGTTAAGAATGGATTAGAGGCTGTTGAATATATAAAAGATAAAAAGGAAGCAGATTTGATTCTTATGGATGTGCGAATGCCAGTAATGGATGGCATAGAAGCCACAAAGGCAATAAAACTCGTAAACCCAGATATTCCTATAATTATACAAACGGCCTGTGTAATAGGTAATGATTATGAAGATATTGAAAAGTCTGGATGTGATGATTTTCTGTTCAAACCAATAATTTCAACGGAGCTTTACGAAAAAATAAATTCTCAATTTACTTTAGATAATAAGAAATGAAAAGAGAATTAAACCCAGCAAATCGTCATGATATATCAGTTCTTTTCGTTGACGATAATGAAACTATTCAAAAGTTATACAAAAGATTGCTTGAGAAGCATGTAAATCATTTTTATATAGCAAGAAATGGAAATCATGGTCTTGAATTATATATTAAACACAAGCCTGATTTAGTGATTACAGATATTAATATGCCTGTAATGGATGGCCTTGATATGGTAAGAGAGATTAAAACTTCTTATCCAAATGCCAAAATTGTGGTTATGTCGGCATATAATGTAAAGGAGAACTTTATTGAATCTGTAAATCTAGGAGTAGATGGCTATTTGATGAAGCCAGTAGAAGCTAAAAAACTCTTATCACTGATTGATGAGTTTGCAGGGATAACAATGATGAAATGGGAGTTGGAAAGCAAAGAGAGAATGCGAAGAGAGGCAGAGGAGTTTCTGAAAAAATCTTTGGCAGAGAAAGAGGTATTATTGCGTGAAGTACATCATCGAGTAAAAAATAATATGCAAATAATATCGAGTATATTGCGAATGCAGAGTCGAAATATTGAAGATGAAAAGCTAAAAGAAGTTCTACAAGAAAGTCAGAATAGAATACACTCAATGGCGCTGATACATGAGAATTTGTATAGCAATGAAGGTTTGGAAGATATTAAATTCGCTAATTATGTAAGAAGCCTTTCTGGCAATATTGCCAGGAGTTACGCCAGCCAGCAGGCAATAGTTAAGTTTGATTATCAAATAGATGATGCTTATCTGCCAATGGATGTTGCTATTCCATGTGGTTTAATTATTAACGAATTAATATCAAATTCTTTTAAATATGCTTTTAAAGAAAAGAATCATGGAATCATTACAATTAGCTTTAAAGAATTAGACGAGAAAGGTAAATATCAACTTATTATAGGAGATGATGGTATGGGAATCTCTCGGGATATAGATATTACAAAAACCAAATCATTGGGGATGAAGATTGTACATAAGCTTGTGCAACAGATTGATGGAGAAATAGAAAACGATTTCTCAATTGGAACAAAATTTAAAATTACTTTTAAAATATAATATAATAATGAACAAAAGCGAATACAAAATATTGGTAGTTGAAGATGAGTTATTAGTAGCTACTGATATCGAAGAAAGCTTAGATAGCTTGGGATATATTGTTCAAGGAACAGTAGATACTGGATTGGGTGCGATTTCTAATGTAGAAAAAAGTTTACCAGATTTAATACTTATGGACATCAATCTAAAAGGTGAAATGAGTGGGATTGAAGCAGCAAAAATTATTACCCAAAATCATAATGTGCCAATTATTTACCTTACTGCAAACGCTGACCTTTCTACCATAAATCAGGCTAAAGTTGCACTTCCATATGGGTATATAATTAAGCCATTTACAGATAAAGATTTGCAAACAAATATTGAGATTGCAATTTTTAGGTTTGAGAATGATATGAAGCTTAAAATGGAGAGTGAGCAATTCAATACATTCTTTTCGTGATCTTTCAAATCAAAGAA
>JAOZKO010000223.1 GCA_029935325.1 Bacteroidales bacterium | reverse complement strand
AAGCTCCAAAGTATCGTATTGTAAAGAGCCACCATAATTTGGGTTTAGACTAATAATTGTGTCCAATATGATAAGGCAGGAGGTGTTAACATCGACTGCTTTTATGTAAAAATTTGTTGGACTTATTATTAGTCCAGTGCTGAAAAAGAGATTACTACAACCACCTGTTTGGGCAGATCCCACAGTTTGTTGATTTGTGGAATCGTAGAGGTAGTAGGAAACGCCAATTTGTGAATTAATCACTTCAATATTTGCACTATCGCCAGTACAATTGCCAATATATTTATTGATAGCAACATCCACAGGCTTGCATTTATAATATAGATTCTGTAATTCAGTATTTGTGAGGATTCTATTAAAGAGTCTAAATTCATCGATTTTTCCATTAAAGCTATAAATATAACTTGGAACATCTGAAGATGCTCCAATATATGATTTATTATTATTTGATGAACTGAAGGAAGCACTCGATGGGTAGTTCAAATACTGAGTTGTCGATCGTAATTGGCAATCGATATAGAAACTTACAATACGACTCTCGTTTGAATTATTTTGAACTTTTAAGGCCACAAAATGCCACGAGCCTGCAGAGAATGTATAGTTTTGGGCATTATACCTATCGCCAGCTGAATAACCTGTGCAGTTTTGATGCTGGTTTACATTATAGTTTAATTCTTGAGGGAAGTTTCCTTGCGCCGTATTATAATAATTAATAAAAAACTCGGCTTGAGAATACCCACGATAAGTTGTTGCACATTGGTCGCGAGTTGCGAAAATGGCTAAATTTTGTTGCATATTATCAATATAAACCCATGCTGAAATAGTAAAATTACCTGTCATAGGTACAAATGGATTTATTTTTACATAATCATTTAGACCATCAAAATCCATTGCTTGACCACAAATGCCTGTAGTATAAGTTGCTCCTGAAACTGTAGCTGTATAGGAGCCAGAGCCTTGATTTGTGACATTACCATTAAAAGGGAAGTAAAGTATCTGTCCAGTATTACTTACATTGGGTGTTTGACCAATATCCAACGGGCATTGTGCAAAGCCAAATAAGTTTAGTAAACTAAATACTAAAAACAGGAGCAATATTTTAACAGCTTTCTTCATTTTATCAGTCCTTCTTGGGATAGAGCAAAGTTAAAAAAATATTTAAGCTAAAAAAAATAATTTAAAAAACTATCTATGGAAAACAGATTCAACAGCTGCAATCAAATCCTTAGCTCTCTTTTCTTCGGTGAAATTATCTGCAATCCGCAGGCGGGCCTTTTTACCCAATTGTTCTGTATCCGACTCTAAAGCTTTATCAATCAATTCTTTTAGCATTTCTAAATCTTTACGTTCCAATACAAATCCACTATCAGATACAATAAAGGGCATAGAGGCCACATGTGAAACTATGGGTACACATTCGCAAAGCATGGCCTCGCAAAGCGAATTCGGAAATCCTTCAGACATGGATAATTGTAGGTAGAATTCGGCTTGGGAGTAATGCGTAATTAGATCCTTATTATCTACCCATGGAAGTAGAATAATGTTGGGAGTTATAGGTGGAAAAGACTTCTCTTCAGTTCCAATTATAATAAAGGTACAATTAGGAAACTCCTTGGCTACTGCAATAAGTAAATCAATTCCTTTTAGTTTCCTTCTTCGCTCATTTGTAGAATAACTGGCCACGGTAATAAAAGTAGCTTTTATCTTTTTACTATTTCGATACCATTTTTCAGAATTATAACCATTATAAGCAACTATAAAGGGTGTTTTCAAGGTTGGAAAATGTACCTTAAGCCCCTGCTGTTTATAATCGTCATTATTATAAGTGTACTCTGAAAGTATTAATGACTCGTGTACTGGAATAATCAGGTCTGCAAATCGAAATGAAGCTTTGGCAATATGTTTTAAAAGAGGTAAAGTGAAGTTGCCATAATTTATTGAAGGGAATGAGACACAGTCAGTACCGCCTGTAATAATAATAAATTTCTTACCAAAAGACTTGCAAAATAGTCCAGGTAGGAAAGAGTGAATACTAGCAAATTTTACAATAATGGCATCTGTTTTATTGATATTTTTTACTAAAAACAAAAGTTGGGCAAGAAGAATTCCTAGCTTCGTTTTCTTTTCTTTATAATTGAATTTTATCTTTGTGACTTCAAAACTATGAGAGAGAGATGCAATATCTTTGTCCACAAAAGGAGCCTCAATGGGGTAGAAGTATATGAGTCGTTTTTTCATTATTTACACAGTTCCCTCAGAAGATATTCGAGATATTACAAAATTTGAAGCGAAGAGACCTTTGTCAATTTGTGTTTTCCAAACAAAGGGAACACCTCTGTCAAGGTGCAAATATCCACTTGTCTCAAAATCTCTTACCTCTTGAATATTAGAGTCTGTATGAGTGAAATTCCAATTTCGAATCAAATGTACACCTTTATTGAAAAGCTGAAGAGTGCAGTAAGAGATAAACTCTTTTTTTACCTCATGTGATAGGCTTGGGCTTAAAAGACTCTGTGATATATAGGCAATTTTTTTGTCGTTTGTATTAGTGATAAATGTACCGACTAAACGATTTTTGTGATATATGGTAAAGGAATCGATAGATTTGAAGTTTGGGTTCTCATAGAAACGCCAATTCTGATAAGCTATATCTTGATGTATCCCAAATGAATCAGTTCCATTTTCTCGAATTATTTCATTTGTTAATTGTAATACATCCAATGCTTTTTCTTCCTTTATCTCATAATCATTATTTTTTGATATGGTTTTCAACGAAAAACCTTTTAGTTTTGAAAACATACTAAGTCCTAGTATTTTTGTTTTATCGATGAGTTTGTTTTTCTTATTTAATGAAGCCAAGTATTTGTAAGATTCCATAGGGTTGTTTACTATAAGAGTTTGGCTATGACTCCATGGGATTTCAAAGTCCATTTTAAGAAATGGTTTTTTAGCTGTTGTGAATCCCCAGATATAGTTAATGCCAGCCTTTGTACATTCATCAAAAAGCATTTCATACATATTATTGAAAATACGTTTCCCTCGGTAGTTTGGGTCAACCAATGTATCTTCAGATTTTCCTGATAAAATTATATCTCCATTGGCTGTTACTAGGTTTATAGGAATTACAGCCTGTGAACCTATTACGGTGTCCTTTTCAGTATCTTTGGCAATAATATAAATCCCAGTCATTACAGGTCCGTTATGAAACTCCCAACGAAACTGCTCTATACTTCTATCTGAATTGTGAAGGCGATTGTAGAAATCATTAATTGATTTATAATCTTCCTCAGTTGCTACTACATAATTAATCATTCTGAAAGTTTTTTTGAATTATTTCCTCTGGGCTAACGAATTCAAAATTCGATTCGTATAAGTACTTAATTATCTTGATATATTCTTCTTTATATCCTTTATACTTATAGTTAGTAAAGTGTGTATTATGCCAAAGGAAAGATAAATAGGAATTGTATTTGTGTTTTTCGAAGAAACTGATTGCAATATTGGCGGTCTCATGCATTGGTATTTTTAAATATTTTTGAAAGCTACCATCCATTACCATCAAGGGCATCTCTACAAATGAATAAGGTTTGTCTTGTTCAATATTATAGGGGATGAAGGGCATTGCAAAACCATTGCGAAAACCGTATCGCTCAGCAAAACCTAAGCTAGAATCGAAGTTAAGTTTTGATTCTTCAACCTGATTAAATAATTCAGGCAATTTGAAATTGAGAAAATGATGTCTATTAATCGTTACTTTACTTGGTAATTTATGAAGTTCTTGGTTTATACTATCTGTCGAACAACTTTTATGAAGACCATTGAATGAGCTATTCTTATGCACAGTTGATATAAGGCCTCGCTGATTATCAATTAAGTAATCAGCATTCCTGATATTATCCGTACCAACCCCTTTATTAACTAACCAAAAGAAAGTTGATTTTATATCAAATTCAGAGTTTAGCTTTATTATTTGATCAATATTTCTCCATTCTTTTCTATTAAAAACCTCTTTTATTATAAGAGATAAAACAATATCAAGCCTCCCTCTTTTGATTGCCCAAAAACCATCTTGCATAAATGAACCATTTACGCTATCAATATCATGCGAGACAAATATCTTTGATTGAAAGTCTTGCGTTTTTTGGATATTATTTTCAGAAATAAACTGTTCAATAAGATTCAGTACAACATTATCTTCAATGCTATTGTATTGCTTTTGCCAAGATTTTTCATATAGAAACCGACCTAAATGATCTTTTTGATCTTCTTTAGTAGTATACTCTTGAAGGCAATTAACCAAATAAAAGATTGTTGTAAGAAAATCAACTTTTCCTCTATTATCTTTTATTAGGGTTTCATTATGAAGAATGTTTTGATGAGATAAATCACCATTATCAAATTTATCATAGAATTCTTCATCTATACCAATAGATTTGGAGTCTTTATGATCAATAATCATCTCACAATTATCTTTCGAGGAAATAAATTCAAAGGAATCGACACAAAAATCATTAACTAGACCAAGTGTGTACTTGACTGGTTTATAATAATTGGCAGACTCATTTATATATATCCTCATAGTATGGTGGTTAATAACTAGACTTAGTTGATTAAATACTCTACTGCACAAAGATAGGTAATGTTTGTGTTTTACCTTCAATGGATATTTGTAGATAATATTTTCCTTTTGCAAAACCGTTAAAATTTATTCTAAAACTTTGTTGACTTGCCTTGATGCTTTGTTGATTGATGAGTTTTCCTTGATTATCGTAAATAGAATAATTATCTAGATAAACCTGCTCATTAAATGAAAGGTTCAACCAATCGGTAGTAGGGTTGGGATAAGCCTTTAGTTGCAGATTCTTTTGTGCAGTAGCAATAGCAGTAGTAATACTAACTATAATCGTATCTGCTCCTAAACAACCATACTGATTTTCTACACTAACAGTATAGGAATAGTTTCCAGGAGTTAATTTACTATTCACTACAATGCTTTGGGAAATCGCCCCTGTATTCCACAGATAAGAAGAAAAAATTCCTGGATTTAAGATAATGCTATCCATAAATATAGTAGTATCATTTCCTAAACTCGGTTGTGGTAGTGGGTTCACTAATACTAGTACAGAGTCTGAACCAACAC
>JAOZKO010000031.1 GCA_029935325.1 Bacteroidales bacterium | reverse complement strand
CCATCGCCTCCTTTTACATCAGACCATGATGAACTAGAATGTAATTTAGTGCCATTGTCTTGCAAACCGGCTAAAACTTCTCCTGAAACTGTTTGTGAAACTGACAAACGATATAGCTGACTAATTACCAAATCACCTGTAAGGTCACTCCAAGATGTGCCATTATTTGAAGTACTATATAAGCCTCCATCATTGGCTTCAAATAATGTATTATCTGAGGATCTATACCTTAGCATATGATGGTCAGCATGTACAACAGGGGCTGAGTTTTTATTATAAGTGGAGCTAGGTGTCCAGCAATTTACAGCAGTCCATGAAGTTCCACCATTGGTTGATTTATGTGTGTTAACTCCTGCTATATATACTTCGTTTGCATTGGTTGGAGAAACCGCAATATCTAAATCATAGCCACCTTGACCACTTGTTCCACCACTTTGATCAGAATAATACCCTAATAAGTTCGTAGTGCTTGAGCCAGCATAAACCGAAGAAAATGAGCTGCCACTATTTGTTGATTTATAAACTCCTTCTAATCCTCCTGATGTGTTTGCTACAACGGCATAAACATAGGCACTATTAGCCGCAGATACCGCAATATTTGCCATTTTAGAAGTAAATGTTGCAGCAATTGTCCAAGAGGAACCACTATTAGTAGAAACAATAATTGAAGTAGTAGTAGTAGCGTAAATTGTTGTTGGGTCACCTGGTTTAAAGCATAAATCCATAACCTTTGAACTGCTATACAAACTTGACCAATTTGAACCGCCATCTGTTGATTTAAGAATACCTGCAGTGCCTGAAACTAAAATCGTTGAATTGCTTGAAGGATGAATTAAAAGCCTAGAAAGTATTTTCTTATCAGAAACTGCATAAGTCAAACCTGTAGTTGACCAAGTAGAGCCACCATCAGTAGATTTCAAAACACCAATGCTATTATTATCATTGATTTGTCCACCACCTAGTGACCACATTGAGCCACCATCTCTGTCGCCAGTGGCTATATAAATAGTTGAGCTCGTTGCATAATCAGAAGGAATTCCAATATCGCTAACTCCTAAAACTGAATTATCATCTGTTAAAGCTGTCCAATTTGTACCCGCATTGCTAGTTACCCATAATCCGCCAGAGGGTGCTCCCACCCAATATGTATTATTATCAGATGGATGAAATGCTACACAGTTTAGCCTACCAGTTCCGGAATACCCACTAGTATTATTATCTGGTCCAAGAGAGCTCCAAGAAGACGCATACATTGGTCCACCCATTATCCCTTGAGCTCCACTTTGTGGATTTGTTTTCTCCCAAATATTATATTGCTCTGAAGCAGTAGTTCGTGGAAACTCACTAGTGGTAGCATCAACTCTTGATTCCCAATAATGAAACCACCTATTAAATACTTTCCAATAAGCAGCTTTCTGTTGATTTCCTTCTCTGTCTGTATAATATCCATTTACAACATTATAGGAATCCCAATATGTGTCGAATGCTTGACGATAATCATTTAAAGTATAGTCTTGTGGGTTTTTCTCTTTTGGCATATTTTCTAGAAAGGCCTGAGAAAATGAAATGGAAAATAAAAACAGTCCAATAACTGTAAAAGTAAGTTTTCTAATCATAAGTGATAATTTTTGCAATAATACTATATCCGATAAGCAAGCGCTTATATACATTAATGCCACAAAACTAAAGAAAATTGTTTTATATGTAACAAATTATATATGTTGTTCTTAAACGTGAATAAGCTACCCTAACTTTGAGGCTAATAATGACATAACTTCAGTAGCTTTCCCCTTCAGAAACACATCGGTAATAGAATCTGTGAAATTGGATTTTTCAATATTTATTTCAATAATTTTTGCACCTTTCTGTTTTGCTAGATGTGGAATTTGGCTTGCTGGCATTATCTCTCCTGTGGTGCCAATTATTATCATCACTTCTGCATTATTAGCTGCCTCCACACTTGCTTGGTAGGCATTTGTAGGAATACCTTCGCCAAAAAATATAAAATCCGGTTTAAGTAATCCCTTGCAATTTGATCTTTGGCAAAGGGGCGGATTATTACTCAATAATAAATCTTTTAGTGGATATATCTGCCCACAATCAATGCACTTAAACTGTTGTGAATTACCATGATACTCAATAACAGTATTGCTTCCTGCTTCTTGGTGTAAATTATCAATATTTTGTGTAATGATGGATTTTAATAGATTCCTTTGCTCTAATTCTGCCAAAGCAAAATGTGCCTTATTGGGTTTTGCTGCTCCAAAGAAATCAAAAAATAGTCGCTTTATGGCTGGCCAGGATTCTTCTGGCTTTTGCGTAAAATAGTTTAAGTCAAGAATAATAGGGTCATACTCATTCCATAAACCACCTTCGCCTCTAAAGGGAGGAATTCCACTCTCTACAGAAATACCAGCACCAGTAAAGGCTACTGTATATTTAGAATTCCGTATTAATTCTGCAGCTGCTTGAATGCTATTGGTCATTTGAATATTTACTTTGAGTTAATCGACTTTCTTTATTCAAAAATAGAGACGAATATTTAGTAACTTCTTTTCTTAATCCTTTAAATCAATCCTCAATTTCTTTCCACTGAAAACTATGAATCAAATGCAGAATGTCTTTTTCTACACCTTCAATCACAGGCTTTAGTGAATCATTTTGTGGTGTCATGCTAAAATATAGCGCACCCCTTACAAAGTGTTGCACACTATCAGTAATAAAGAAATTAATTGGGCTGGCAACTTTTGCTCCTTTAATATGATATATCATTCCATAAACCTTTCTCTTGGGATTGATTATTATATCTTGTTGAATATCGTTTGCTACCGCAATATGTTTATATGCTAGTTCATGTGCATCAGCTAGCATTTGCTGTACATTACCCTCTATAAAGCTATAGCTCAAATATATTCTTGCTTTAAACTCTGGGTAATCAATATTTAACCAATAAGGATGGCCTTCGCGTTGAGCATTTGATATTATGGAATAATCTGCGTACTCAAATCTAAAAGGATAGCTTGTGTCAAAACTTATATACTCATATTCAGGAATATCAATTCTAAAATATGCCCTTGGCTTTGGAATAGCATCATCTCCACATGCAGAAAGTAAAAGCATAAGCTGAACCAATAAAAGTCCTAATAACCAAAATATTTTATTGTTTCTATACATAAGTCAATTATATTTTCCTAACCCGGATTCTGCTAATCCTCCTTTTGTCCATTTTTAGAATTTCAAACTCAATATTATCAAAAACAATTATTTCATTCAGTTTTGGAAAATCACCTTTTAGTTCAAGAATTAATCCTGCAATAGAATCGGATTCCCCTTTCACTTCTTCAAATATATCATCACTAATGTCAATGGTTTTACAAAAATCTATAATACTAATTTTTGCTTCAAAAATCCACAGATTATCCTCTACTTTAGTAAACAGAAATTCTTCATTCTTATCATCAAACTCATCATTAATGTCTCCAACTATTTCTTCTAAAACATCTTCAAGAGTAACTATGCCAGATGTGCCTCCATACTCATCTACCACTATTGCAAGATGAATTTTTTTTGCTCTAAATTCCTGTAGTAAATCATTAATTTTTTTGTTCTCTGGAACAAAGAAAGCTGGTCGCAATTTTGCTAGCCAATCCATTTCATCAACATCTAAAAAAGAAAGTAAGTCCTTAATATAAAGTATGCCTTTAATTTGATCAATATTTTCTTCGAAAACAGGAATGCGAGAATAACCCCACTCTTGGATATAGCTAATAACTCCTTTTATATCAGCACCAATGTCAATAGCTTTTACATCCACTCGCGCCTTCATTATTTCCTTTACGTCTGTATCTCCAAATGTGGCAATACCCTTCAGTATTTTCTGGTCTTCCTCCGCCATTGCAGAATCATCCAAATTACCTGTCAACTCAATTGCATCAGAAAGATCCTTCATGCTAAGCTGTGGCTTGTGCTTACTCAAACGCTTATCAATAATATTTGTAGTTTTACTTAATAGCGATATTAGGGGCTTAAAGACAATCAGAACCATTTGTAATGGTTTGGACATTATTTGAATAAAAAATATTGCCTTTTGTTTTGCTAATATCTTGGGCATTATTTCGCCAAACAATAATAATAATATGGTGATAACACCTATTTGAATTATATATCCTACTAATTGATTTTCGCTAAAGTCGAATATCATTTGAGTGAGAATAGTGGATAGTAAAATGATACTAATATTAACAAAGTTATTGCTAATAAGAATTCCTGCAAGAAGTTTTTTAGAAGATAAAAGCATCTGCACTCCAATCTGTAATGCCTTAGAATCACTTTCTAATATTTCTTCACGTTGATTTGGACTTAGTGAGAAAAAAGCTATTTCAGAACCTGATATCATACCCGAGATAATCAGCAATACAATAATTGCTAATAGAATAAATACTGCTTCAATTGTAAAGCCCGTAAAAACTGATGTAAGAGGGGGTAAATTTGATAAGAGTATAAGTCCAGGTTCAGGGTCTTTCATTAAATAAATCCAATTGGTTTAGACGGCAAAATTAACAAATACATTGATTACTTAATAATTTTTTTGAAAATTGATAATAATAAGCAATCTAATGGTGAAAAAAACCTTTTTAACCCTAAATAATCTATCTATTACACTGATGAAATTTTCCTTATAAAACTATATTTCAGCCTCTTCGACATCAATCGTAGGGCTTCCTCCTTCATATTTTGAAGGGCATTTTAGAAGAATACTTGTTGCTTTAAAAACATTTTCACCCATTTTACCACTAATTACAACCTGTGTGCTGCGCTCAAAATCTTGTGGTTTAGGCTTGTTTACTATTACTTTTGAGTTTTGATTTTCTTCATCGAACATATAAAAGTAAAACTCATCGGGATTATTAATAGCATCATAATGTATTTCTTGAGTAGTATCAAGCTTTCCAACAATATCAAAGCTTTTATTAGGATGCTCAGCTGCAATTGCAAAGCTTGCGTAGGTACGAGATTCACCCATCAGGTTGGCAATCATAAGTCCTAAGATTACAGCAATTAATACGATTAATATGATTTGTGACTTCTTCATATTAATCCTCTTCAATTTTACTTTCCAACTTCTTTAACTTCCCATCTAAAGCAAACATATAAACTGCAAGTCCGATAAGTATAATGGCTAAAACTGCCACAACTACATATATTTTATTTTGATCGTCCATAACTAATCCATTTCTTTTTCTTGTAAATAATTCTCAATTTTTCGGTATCGAGTTCTAAGATTTAACACCCAGAAACTCAATAAAATCCACCCAATTAATGCAGGGTAGAAAACATATCGCATTTGTGCGTCCATATCTCCAAAAGCAGGATTGCCATCACCGCTGCCAGGGTGAAGCGTATTGGTTGAGAGTCTTGGAAGAATCCCTACAAATACTATAAGTAGAACATATGCGAAAATATTATATACGGCTGATACTCTTGCTCTTTTCTCTTCATCGTGAATTGCAGACCTAAGAACCCGATAAGCAAAATAAACCAAAAGGCTAACTGCTGCACCATTCAAATGTGGGTCGTTTGCCCATGGTGCTCCCCATGTAAAAGTTGCCCACGTCATGCCAGTAATAATTCCTAAAATACCAAAAAAGATACCTACCAAAACGCCCTCATTAGCTTTTAGGTCGTTAATCATTTTGCCCGAAGATAGAAATTTAATGCTATTGGCAAATGAAGATGTCATTAATGCTAGCATTGCAAACCACATCCCAACATGGTAAAACACATTGCGAAGAGTATCTCCAATATTTGTATCCGGAATTTGCACAGTAAATCCAGCTCCTATAGCATATAAAAGTAGGATTATTGACAATATTTTCCACCAATTCTGTTTCATTATCAGCTAGTTAAGTATAATAATCAATCTTTCCAAAGATATGGAAATAAAAGGTATGATAACATAATAACTATTATGTTTAATCCAAAAACAACTCCTAATAATTGCCATGCTGCTGGGCTAAATTCTGCCGACGTAAGTGCCATGTCCGAAAGCTTCATTAGGCTTAGTAAAAACGGAAGCATCAATGGAAAACTTAGGATTGCCATTAAAGCAAAATTATTTTCTGAACGCGAGGCAATACCTGCTACCATGGTTAATGTAGAAGCAAATCCTAAGGAGCCCAAAAGTAAACTTACAAAAAATAATAAATTCCCTACTATCATATTCCCTAGAAATAGCTGAAAAATTACAAATGTAATTACCGCAATAATTATCATCATCAAGCTATTATAGAATATTTTAGAAAGAATTACCGATTGTGGTGCTGCAAGAGTATAATAATATAAATGGCGAGATGGGCGCTCCTGTACAAAGCTTTTGGTAGTAGCATTAACTGCTGCAAAGAGTAGTATTATCCAAAACAAAACATTCCATGAGCGTGGTTCGATATTACCCTGAAAGGACAAATATGCCACAAAAACTGTAGAAAAAACATAAAGGATAATTGAATTAATAGAGTACTTCTGCTTAAGCTCCAACTGAACATCCTTTAAAAATAAAGCTTTAATCTCTTGCCACATTCGTTTGTGTGTTTATTATTCGTTGATGGGTATTTACTTAATCAAAATTATTTTCTCGAAGATTCACGCAAAGGATCCAAAGTCACTTTGCTCTCAACTGCTCAACTGCTCAACTTCTCAAGCTCTCCTCAGCCCTCCACCGAAGCTTTAGCGTAGGTGAATTCACCTCTTAAATCAAACTCTTAAATCTTAACTCTCCCTCCCTCTATCCTTATTCAATCCATCCCAACCTTGGGCAGTAATTGGAGCCGAAACATTGTTCTTTGTAATAAGATTAATTCCAGCAGATGCTTCAGTCATATATCCCACAAAAATAATTTGCTTCACAGTTTTTACTTTTTCATAATCATCCTGAGAAATGGTATAAACCAATTCATAATCTTCACCCCCATTAAGCGCCATCATAGTTGGATCCATATCAAATGACCTTGCTGTATCCCAAGTTTGCTGGTCTATAGGAAGCTTATCCTCATATACGGTACACCCCAAATCTGATTGTTTGCATAAATGCTTTATTTCTGAAGCCAATCCATCGCTAACATCCATCATTGATGTTGGTTTCACTCCTGCTTCTTTAAATATTTTCATCATATCTACTCTAGCCTCTGGCTTAAGTTGACGCTCCAAAATATAATCCAACCCATCTAATTGTGGTTGCATTTCAGGATTAGCAGTAAACTCACTTTTCTCTCTTTCCAAAACCAATAAACCGGCATATGCAGCTCCTAAATCACCACTAACGCAAAGAATATCTCCTGCTTTAGCGCCTTTACGATATACTATATCGTTCTCGTTTGCCAAGCCTATTACGCTAATTGAAATCACTAGTCCAGATTTGCTAGAAGTGGTATCCCCTCCAACTAAATCAACATTATAGCGTTTGCATGCTAACTTTATTCCTTCGTATAATTCTTCAACAGCCTCTAGGCTAAATCTATTACTGAGCGCAATGCTAACAGTAATTTGTGTTGGCAAAGCATTCATTGCTGCTATATCCGAAAGGTTTACAACAACAGCTTTATATCCCAAATGCTTAAGTGGCACATAGGTTAAATCAAAATGAATGCCTTCAACCAAAAGATCGGTGCTAATTAGCACTTTCTTGCCATCAGGATTAATTACTGCAGCATCATCGCCAATTCCATATTGACTGGACTCTTGACTCAATTCTATTGATTTGGTCAAATGGTCAATCAAACCAAATTCTCCTAATTCCGATATTTCAGTTCTCTTTGTTCTATCTTCAAACATATCTAATCAATATTAAGCTTTTTACGTAATGCTTTTGGAATGGACTCCTTATTAACCATAATACTCAATGTTTTATATTCCAAATATGATTTTGATGCATAAAAATATCCTTTATACTTCTGGTCTATTCCCCATGAATTTTTAATCTTATAATATAAAGTGCCATCCTGGTCCTTAGCAGTTCCAACTATTAGCATTCCATGGTCATCAGTGGTTTGATAATTATTGAATGCCTTTTGGCGAATATCTTGAGTAATTACTTTCTCTGTTCGAGGAGCATCAAATGAATACAATAACTTAGTTTGTTCTTTCTTAGTTAATTTTTCCCATTTGCTTTGTTCTGTATCGTTCATGCTTTTAACTTCATTTTCAGGAACTACCGCAATTCCATTTCTCCATGAGAAACCTTTCTCCCCAACATCAGCGGCCCAAGAGATAGTATATCCATTCTCTAGATTTGCATTAATTACCTGCATCATCTCGTTTAAAGGAAGATTATAAACCAATCCAAAGGACCAATTATCGGGTACCTCTAGAACAAATTGCTGATAAAAAGGATGGTGAGTAAATGAAGATAACATTACATAGTCGTCAGGATTAATATCCATATAATCGCTCATAAAAGTTTGAGGAGTATATGTTTTTCCTTCATAACTAAAATCTGCAGGAATTGGTCCTAAGTAAGCACTAATAGCTCCCTCAATTGCTTGAGGCCAAACAGGTGTAAGCTTTTTGTTTTTATTCTTAAGAATTGAATTAACCATTGCCAATAATAACGCATCCATCTCGCCATGAACATTTCTTGTTTCATCATATTGTAAACCGGTATATGCAGTATCAGGCATCATACCATAGGTGCGCATAACATCAGTAACATCATTTGCAGCACCACCGCCAGCAAAATTTATTGCTCCATGCATTCGCACATACTTTATTGATTTATCGTAATATGAGTGGTGTACCACAAACATCTCTGAAAGATTTGTTTCAGGTTTTCCTTTACGAATCATTTCAGCTTCCATCAAAGCTAGACCGCTATAACTCCAGCATGTGCCAGAACTCGCTTGATTTCTAACGGCACTATGAGGAACATTGATAATCTCCGTAAACTGATATCCAGTAGCAGTTTCTTTTTTTGCATCTTTAGTTTGGGCAGATAAACTAATACTAAAAGCAAAAATTCCAATTATTGTTAGGCTAAAAAATCTATTTAACATCTCTAATAATTTTAGTATTTATAATTCTTTAATACGTTTTAGTAACGTTCTCGTCCACTACTAAAATATAATCAGCTTTCTTCTGAGTTTCCTCATCAATCTTATTAATATCAGCCTGCTCTACAGTGCTAATACTAATTATTTTTAGGTCAGGATTTTTTCTTTTCAAATGCCAGATTATTCCTTCGTAATTATCAGAATGATATGACCCATTAAAATGAAGAAATGTTTTACCTTTCTCCCAGTTTTTGAGAATAAAATATGCCATTGTAGCATCTTTAAGACCTTGAGCTTTGGCGATATTTGCGCCATGTTTTCCCATCATTTCTTGCATGCTTTTATAACATGCAACATTGCCATCATAATCGATTGGTAAAGGTGCGAAATATTTTTTTGCTTCATCGCTAAACTGCTCCAGTATTTCAAAACCGCCTTTATTAACGGCAGAAGCATATCGGCGAGGTACGTTTGTAGCTATAAATGGAATTTTTTTGTCATGTGCAATTTGTAGCAATGGACGATAATCAGTATTATCATTTGGCCATAGGCGAGCTTGACCTTTGAAATACTTGTATTTTACTAGCCCTGATAAATACTCATTTATGAGCAACTGCCCATCAGACTCATACATTTCGGCACCAAGAACAAGGTTTGAATCTTTTTTCTCAGCCAAATCAATAGCAAGTTGATATTCCAACCAATGAGATATTGCATTATTATGCAATTCCCCAAAGAAAACGATATCAGCTTTTGCTGCTTCATCCAACACTTTGTCATAATTAACCAATTTTCCTTTGGCATTGAATAGGTTAAAGGCTCTCTTATCAGCACTCATGGATACGAGTAAAATTGCTGTAATGGCGATAATGAAATTTCTTTTATACATTTCTTTACTTTTTTAAATGATCAGCTTTAAATTCTAATGGTAGCAGGCTACGGACATTGTCAATGGCATACACCATATCTCCCTCGCCATGCATTATTACTTTAATATTATTTTTATGAATATTCTCGTATTCTAACATCACTTGCCGACATGCTCCACAAGGGACTACCGGTAATTGATGGATATTATTCTCTGTTTTTACAGTAATTGCAATAGATTCTATTGCTATACCAGGATATTGAGCTCCTGCTGCAAACAAAGCAACTCGCTCGGCACAAAGGCCAGAAGGATAGGCGCCATTTTCTTGATTACTACCCCTGATTAACTTTCCATTTGCTAGCCTAACTGCCGCTCCTACAGCAAAGTGAGAATAGGGAGAGTAGCTAGACTTTACAGCTTCTTTAGCCTCCATAATAAGATTATTATCTTCCGAATTCATCTCTGAAGATTTATCATAGACTCTATATTGAAACGAAATTTTTCTTTCCTCCATAGTTTAAAAATTATCGGTCAAAATTACATAAATTCTACATTGGTGTGCATGTAAAATTATTACCGAAATTTTTCAGGGAAAAAGACTAGAAAAAACTATTGAAAAAACATAAAAGAGCTATGCTTCTAACACAAAAAATAGAGTAAGGATTATACCTTATAAACTACAATATTTATATTCATCCCTGCTCCAACGGAAGCTAATACTAGAGTATCTCCGGCATTAATTTCATGTGGTTTTAGCTCAGCTTTCATAATCAAATCCATTAATGTAGGAATAGTGGCAACAGAGGTATTTCCTAGAAAATGAACAGTCATTGGCATCACATCTTCAGGAATTTCTTTTGTATTATAAAGCTTAAAAATTCGCTTAAGAATAGCATCATCCATCTTTCCGTTTGCTTGATGAATTAATACTTTACTTACCTCGCTAATATCAATATTGCTTTTATCTAAACAGTCTTTAACAGCTTGTGGTACATTCTCTAATGCATACTGATATAGTTTTCTGCCATTCATTTTCAAGAAGAAATCATCCTTATTTTCAAAATTCGGATTATTTGACTTCCCCATAAAAAGCATTTTAGAATGTATAAAAGTATCGGAACGAGTAATATGAGAGCTTATTCCTATTGGTGTATCACTTTCTTTAGCCTCAAGAATTGTTGCTCCAGCACCATCAGCGTAAAGCATGCTATCTCTATCATGTGGATCTGAAATACGTGATAGAGTATCTGCTCCAATGACTAGTACTTTTTTAGCATCTCCTGATTTTATATAGTAATCAGCTTGAATAACACCTTGCAACCACCCTGGACAACCAAAGGGTAAATCATAAGCAACAGTATATGGATTCTTTATTTCTAACTTATGCTTAACTCGTGCAGCAATACTTGGAACAATATCTAATTGACGATTATCGTGGCGCACATCACCAAAATTATGAGCAACAATTATATAATCTAATTCTTCCTTATCAATATTTGCAGATTTTATAGCTTCTAAAGCCGCATAATAAGAAATATCAGAAGTATTTAAATCATCGGTAACATATCGCCTTTCGGCTATAGTAGTAATTTCTAGAAATTTATCAATTATTTCCTGGCTGGGTTTATCTATTTTACTACCATCGGCTTCAAAGAAATCGGTATCAATAAAATGCTCATTTTTTATGCGCCTTGTTGGGATATATTTCCCCGTTCCAGTAATAATGCTATATATGTTATTCATATTTAGTGTTTTAAACCTAGTAATACAAAATGATTTTTTACTTCTTCTAAAATGTAAAATTAAAGAAAATACTTGGTGTTACAAAATTGATATTATGTAATTATCATACAATATATTGGCAAAAGCCTAACCTATTCAATATTAGAGGATTTACGATAATCGCAAAACACCATCGGTTTTCTACTTTCATTTGCAAACAGTTGTTTTTGAATAAAAGTTGGACTTTGAAACTCAATTTCAGGAGTAACTCTGAGTTTTACTCTAAATGCTTCCTTGAGTTTTTTGCCTAGCTCCAATGTCTGTAAATCGCTTCCCACAATTACCTTTATTTCATCCGTTCCCAAACTGCCAGTACTCACTTCTACTATATAATTTTCTATTTCCGAAATTTCATTAAGTACATCGTAAATAGCTGGCGGATAAAGAGAAGTTCCCTTATACTTTATCATCTGTTGTCTGCGACCAATAACCGGTCCAAGGCGAATGCTATTACGACCACAGCTACATGGCTCAACATAATGATAGCATATATCTCCAGTCTTGAATCTCAGTAGCGGCATCGCTTCCACTCCTAAAGTTGTAATTGTTACTTCTCCTGCTTCACCTTCTGCTACTTCCTGATTGTTTTCATCCAAAAATTCTACAATAATTAGTTCAGGATGATGATGACCTCCATGGCCTAACTGACATTCGGTAAATGCAGTTCCCATTTCTGTTGAAGCATAGGTGGAATACAAATCTATATTCCATTTCTCCTTGATTTTCAGTCCTAAAGTATTTAAACTAAAATCCGTATTGCGTATTGGTTCTCCAATGCAAATAGCTTTCTTTACACTGGTTTTGTTTAAATCTATATTATGTTTTTCAGCATATTCAATAAGCTTTGGAAGAAAAGATGGTACAGTAACTAATGCCGTTGGTTTATAACGTTCAATACTATCGAACTGTAGTTTGGCACTTCCTGGTCCGTTGCGAATAATCCCTGCTCCATGCATTTTTAACCCCAGATAATATGCCATTCCGGCCATAAAACGCTTATCCAAAGTTAACATTAATTGGTAAATATCCTTTTCAGAAGTATTGGCACAAGCAAAAGAAATATATTCGTTATATGTTAGTCTATCAAGGTCTTTGGAACTCATTGCAAAAGTAACGGGCTCTCCTAAAGTTCCAGAAGTTGTTACATAATCAATTATTTTATCCTTATTGACACAAAGAAAATCATGCCCAAAATTCTGTAAATCATCCTTAGTAGTAATCGGTAAGTTTTTTAAATCCTCAGTGCTTTTTATTTTCTTTATATCTATTTTATTTTCCGAAAACATCCTTTGATAAAACCGACTGCTTTGCTGTAAATAATCCATTAACTCCGGAAGGCGACTATTTTGGTAAGACTTAATATCTTCCAAACTTTTCAATTCTATTTCAGGGATTTTTGATTCCATATTTATTTTGATATTTCTTTTAATCTCTTTTGCATTTTCTCCTTTGAGCTTTTATGCTCAATCTCTAATTCTAAAGCTTTGGAATAGTTTTTATAGGCAGATTTAAAATCACCATGCTCATAAAAATAATCTCCAATAAGCATATATGAGTAATAGTAATTGGGATTGCTATTAATAATATTATTTTCAATACTAATGATATTCCCAAGTGTTTCTCCTTTAAATATTGCCGTTTGAAGAATAGTTTTGTTCTCTTTAAAAATAAGATAATTATTAAATTCTTCAGCACTTAGTTGGTTTGATTCTTCTATTCTAAGGCTATCAATTTCCAATATGTGTTTTTGTTTTGCTTCCAATGCATCAAAAGCTATAAAATCCTTAGTTGAGTAAGCCAAATAAGCACCTAGCTGAAATGGAGAAGTAGAAACCCACATAAGCTTTTTATTAAGTTCGAAGATAATACTATGGTGCGAAATCATTTGGTTCATAGCCTTTTCGTTGCACATGCCGATATCCATATTATTCTTCCCATGCATATCTCGGAGTATTTCTGCCACTTGCAAATAATCAGCATTTGGTCTTTTAGCAATTAACTCTTCGCATCGCTCATACCGATAAACTGAAGGTGATTCTGCCATGTCCCTTTTATTGGTTTCGGTATTTCCCAATAACTCACTTTGAAAATGGTTGGTGCAAACCAAATAGGAGCTATCGGTTTTATATACTGCTAATTCATCGGGAGTTTTCTCTATAATAACCGAAGAATTATCATTAGCAGAACCAATATGCAGTGATTCTGAAACAAATAATTTTCGCTTTTTGGCAATGCTTATTGCTTCTTCAATATTAGCAGCATATTGCAATATCTCTCTTGCCAATAGTGAAATTGGCATTGCAGATTTTGTAGGATAGTCCGATTTTGCTGCATTAATAGTAACAGTAAGCCCCTGATCATTCATCCCTGAAACTACTCCAATAAAACTTGCCCAAGTAATAAATGTAAATTCATATCCACTATCAGGGTTTATATGCATTATAATCTTGTTCTCGGCAAATTTATCGCTTACATAAAAATCAAAATTTCTACCAATTATTAAATTATTATTACTGTCGTTTTGATGCAAAGCAAAGGATGTACAGCCCACCAAAGCAAGATTTTGCAGAGCATGACCAATATCGTGAGCTCCATGATAGTTTAACATTCTACGATATGCCGGGCCAATAAATTCAAACTTACTATTTGCCGACATAGATATCCCATAAATCTCATTTTTAAATTCCTGAGGAATATAGTCTTCAATGTCCCGATTAAACCATGCAATACCATTTCTTAATACTTTCAGGTATGATTCAGAAGGAATCAGCTGATAAATTTTCTCCACAAATGCATCTTCTTGGTATTCCATAAGCTCTTTTGTAAGCTTACCATGAGCTAGTCCTCGCTCAAAACCATCTCCTTCGAGATACATTTCGTAAAGGCCCCACTTATTAAGCTTAATCCAATTAGGGCCTAAGCGATAAAAATTAGCAGTTACTTCTACTCGCTCTTGGTTTTCAATATCAGGTCTGAAAATATTAGGATGACCTTGGTCAACTTTAAGATGGAAATAGGATAATCCAAAGCAAACTATTGCATAAAGTACTATCAGAGTTATAAAAAGTATGGCTTTGGTTCTTTGCATAAGTTTGCAAATTTAGGTCAAAAAAATTGAATATATACCATCAAACAATCTTGTTTGTATCTTTGTAGCCCAATAATTAATTATTAAGCGATATATAATGAAATATCTAATTTATCTAAGCATTGCGATAATCAGTATAACATCATGTAAAACAGTAAAGAATAAGGAAGTTGAGAATTCTGCTTCAAATTCAGGTGATAAGGTAAGAACCGAAATAAATACTCAAAAGCGAGATGCGGATCTTATAAGTATGGGTTTTGATTTTGTTGCTTTTGGAAATGAACCTTTTTGGATACTCCGAATAGATTTCGATAAATCCATTGCTGAGCTTGAAATCCAAGGAGAGAAAATGAATACTTTTAAGATTGTTGGCAATAAGAATAATTTAATAGAAGAAATGCACTTTGAAGGCAATTCTGAAAGCCTGATGATAAATGCTGTGGAGCAAACTTGCTTTGATAATATGAGTGGTGAAGGCTTTGCTTATACCATAAATATAGATTTCAAAGGAAATCCATATACTGGCTGTGGGAAATATTTTGCTGAGGATGTTAATGTTGGCACTATAGACATGAAACTATTCGAACAGTGGCAACTAAGCGAATTTAATGGTAAACCACTTAAATTAGGTCAAAAACCATTTATTAAATTATCCTCAAAAGAGAGAAAAATTAATGGTTTCTCTTCCTGTAATAATTTTAATGGCACATATATACTTGAAGGAAATAAACTAAGATTTAGCAAGTTGGCACTTACTAGAATGTTTTGCCCTGAAAGTATTGAAGTAGATTTTATGCAAGCATTAAACCAAGTGCGTAGCTATTTTATTACCGATAACACTTTAGTACTTCTAGATTCAGAACAAGCTGAATTGCTGAAATTTATCATATCTTCATAGTTACTAGTTAGTAGCATTTCAAAAGATATAATGCTGATTATCAATGTTGTTTTTGTCACTATTATTGAATAAAAATCAATAATACCGCCAAAACTGATGGTTTG
>JAOZKO010000222.1 GCA_029935325.1 Bacteroidales bacterium | reverse complement strand
GTTTGAGAAATCTACCGACTGAATTTGGCTGGTGCCTTTCTCAATCCCTCCCCTAAAATTACCCGTAAGGTAAATATCATCGAAACTGTTAATAATTATATCTGATAATATATCGCCTGCCTGCCCACCAAAGTTATCAGCCCAAATCAGGTTACCTGTAGAATCATATTTGCATACAAACACATCATAACTGCCATTGGGTTCGATTTTTATACTTTCTGTAAAATTGATTCCACCTGTGTGCGAACCGGCGAAAATGATATTTCCATTATTATCTACTTTTATGGCAGAACCAAAATCATCATATACACTGCCAACTTGCTTAGAGTATTCCACTTTCATTTTTTCGTCTAGTTTGACGAAAATGGCATCTGTACATCCTTTGGATTTAAGAGTATCATTATTAATAATGATGGTTTTTTCAAAACTTCCTGCAAGGTAAAAGTTGTTGTCAACTACAAGGAAATCTTTGACTTCGCTATTACCTTTGCCTTGAATCGTAAGTGTATCAATGAGTTTTCCACTTTCGTCGAAACTTGTCAATAAGATATATGTTCCGCTTGAATCAGTATACTCAATGTTCTCAAGCTTAAGCTTTCCGGTAAAAGTGGCTGCGAGGTATAGTTTTTTGCTGTTCCCTATTTGAAGAAAAGCAGGTCTTCCTCTAAAATCAGCATCTAATTGTTTTATCCATGATACATTACCCATATTGTTAATATGACCCACAAACATGGAACTATGGGCAGGAGCAAAAAGGTTATTGCCATCAAGGCTAAACTCTTCTCTAAAATAGCCACAAATGTAGAAGTCATCTTCGGTACCAACAACAATAGATGAGATGTAGCAGTAGTTAGAACTTGACAATTTATGTAACCAGGTGTTGACACCACTGCTATCGTAACAAGCAATGAAAATATCGCGCTCGCCGCTTAATGCTCTTCCACCTTTTTCAGCAACAGTTGTGCCTGAGAAATTCCCGGCAAGATATATATTCCCTTTATCATCGGCAACCATATGGCTTATCAAATCCCACTTCTCACCCACCGAATGTGTTAGCCACTGTGCCGATAAGTTTTGTTGCGAATAGCTGTTAGGAATTGATAATAACGTAAGTAGTAAGATTGCAACTGATAGTTGGATATGATTGTTCAATTTTGTATATGTAAATTTCATTGTCCTACTCTTTTTATATTATTAAAAATGTACCATCTAGCTAGTATTATATCAATTTATCCAGGTGTTAGTTATTCACAATTCTGCTAAGTTCATCTATCTGCTTTTGCTGGCTTTCTATCATCTCAAATTGCTTTTCTAACATTTCTTGCTGTTCGATGGTATAAAGGGTAAGCTCTTCAATTTTTTGAAGCAGAACAGCATTCATTTCACCGAGGTTAATACCCTCTTTTTTAACCTCTAGTGCTGTGGGCACACCCGGAAGGTGATTGTTTTTATTGATGTAGTTTTCAATACTCTTCAGGCTTTCTAATTGGTAATTATCCCCAAAAACAAAATCTGGCCAATTATTGAAATCTTTTACTGTAACTTCTTCTGAAATTATTTTACCGTTAACAGCAAGTTTGTAATCAGGAAAAGCCTGATCTGTGCCAATACTAACGTTACCAGTTGTGTAGTATATATCTTCATTATTTTCATTTAGTTGCCATAAATATAAACCAGTCGGATCATTCCAATAGGCATTGCCTCCTTTATCGCATTGAAGTATAGAACCTTCGCGTGGTGGGGATTGTTCATTGAATAGGGTAAAGTGTTCAGCGAAAATGCTGCCTTTTACATCTAGGTCATATGTAGGTCGGGTGGTGTTTATTCCAATTAATCCGCTATTAAATAAATAGTATTTTTTTGTTCGAAATACCAACCCAGCTGCAGTATTGGCACTTATACCGTGTTCGGTATTACCAAGTACTAAACTGGCAGTATCACCATTAATCCAGCTATGGGATTGAATAAATACTGCTGCTGCTTCGCCATCATCAGCACGGAGGTGGAGTTTGGCTTGGGGATCCATTTGGCCATTTTGGTTGACCACATTGCCTATAGCTATGCGGCCGGTTTTGGTAAAACCAAAATTGGTTTCAGAAGTACTAACAAACAATGTTGGTTTTGTGCTATTAAATCCTATCATTAATGTTTCGGGATAGCTATTTACCAATCTTTTCCCATCTAATGGTTGTCCGCCTGTACCAAGGACAAACGTGTATTGTCCATCTGATTTTACCATACCTCCAATTGCAATTGTATTAGTTCCTGCTGATGTTGTGTAGACATCTGTGCCAATAGCTATTGAACCCGCTCCTTCTGCACTATTATTTGGTCCAATTACACTTGCTCCCTCAACAGCAGTTGGATTAGTACAACTCACACATTGAGATTGGGCAACAATGTTTAAACTTAAAAAAGCTAATAATAATAAAATTGATGTTTTCATTTTTTTAGTTTTAATTTGTTCGAATCCACTTTCCTGTTTCAATAGTTTTGGAATCATTTATTAGTTTCCATATGTAATTACCAGGTTTAAAATGGCTAGTGTTAATATTTGAGTTTTTTTGATTTATTATATGATCAATTACAAGATTTCCGTTACTATCCCACATTTTGAATTTTGAATTGATTATTGATGTGCGAATATTGAATTGAGTGTTGCCAGGATTTGGGTAAACAATCACCTCTGAAACTGGAATAACTTTATCAGTGCTATTCCCGGTAATAATACCATCTTTAGAAAGTTTTAGTATTATTACATCACGTTCATAGCTTTGTGAACTATAATCATACCAAGTACCAGTTATTAATACTCCACTATCTGCCGTAGCTGTAATAGTTTTTAGATTATAGGTTGCATCACCACCAATATATAATTCTTTTTCAAGCTCAAAATGCTCGTTCAGCCTACCAAGAACAAACCAGGAAGGACCGGGTACCCAAATACCAATTTGAAAATTATGGGTTCCCCCAAAATAAATGTATGATGGATATACAAAATCTAATGATCTTTGTGCTTTCTGGTTTGCAGTGTCAGGAGATGTGATCATACATTCTCCAAGGATATTAAATGCGCTGTCAAATTTAAATGCCGCGACGTATTCTTCAGGTATCCATGCATTACGATAGACTGATGCAGTTACAAGGTCACCATTTGGTAATAGTTTGGGAGTAATATCCGACTCAAAATATCTGGGATAATTCATAATCTTTACCTGTTCCAATTGAAAGTTTAGTTCAACACATTGACATTCTGGAGGATCGGGCTCATATCGCCCTCCACTAATATGAGCCCAATAAGCAGTAGAATCAGAGTTATAAGTTAAGCCGCTAATAATTCCAGTACTATCACCATCGTACATACGATATGCAATGCTGTCACCGTCTTCGTTTAGTTCAAAAAAAAACATTTTCCACCATGGAACTAGACTATTAGCATGTAAATAACCGCCTGATGGTTTTTTCAACAATTGTGAATAGAGAGGCAGACATGTATATTCATTAACATTATGAAGATGATATGTTCTTTCCCAAATAATATTAAGATTATCATCAATCTTTACAAAATAGGAGAACCATAAACTTGCACTACTATCTTTATGATGTCCTGTTCCGCAAATAATGTATTCAATAGGTGACTCACTAACTTCAATAATCTTATCTAATCCAATTATAGTATCCTTTTTTATAAACCTCATACTTATAGTATCACCTTGGCGACTTATTTTGTATATGTATGATTCAGGGAATTGATCTGGTTCATATGATTTACGGATGATACCAATATAATTATTCTCCGAATTCATAATCATGTCACGGGAGGTCTCATCGTTTGATGAATCCAACCAAATCTCAAATTCTTCTTGTCCTGACATTATAAGAGATGGTAAAACAAGTAATATAGCTAATACTGATAATTTGATTTTCATGGGAAATAAGATTATTACATGTGAAACTAAACTAATGCATTAATATATTTTCGATTTCAAGACTACCTACTGGTACTAACCATGTTTCACCAAGTTGAAACATAAAGAGATGTTTAATATAATCTTCATTATAATTTGTATTAGCTTCAATAATATTGTTAATATACGAAAGTGTCACTCCTAATTCTATTGATTTATTTTCTCGAACATCAGCAATTATACTGTTGTAACTATTTATATAATGTGGTATTTCTATGTCTGATGAAACACATCTGGTATCACTGGTTATAGGATAACCACTAAGTGAGTTTGTTGCATAAAAGATATCATAATCAAGGTAATTATCTTCTACATCGTCATCTGTCCTATATTCTGGAACATTTGGATAAATTATCTCTTTAGTGTAAACCACATCGAATCGTCTTATAAATCCAGGGGGAGGGGCTGTCCACAAGCTACCATGTATAGTTATCTGTAATTCCAATGCAGCATCCCAAACGCCTTCAAAAGGATTCCCCGACCCATCACAATTACCAACTTGAAAACCATAGTGCCATCCGGTCTCACTACTGCTTGGGCTATTTAAGGGTTCCTCATTCCCGATCAAAGCCCCGACACTCACTATTGCATCTCCATTACTATCAGTACCCGTCTTCTCAAGATCAACTAATAGTAATTTCATGTTGCTATAATTTACTCGCCCCATTTGTGCTTGTAACGTATCGATTATTTTGTCGTAATAAACCTGCATAAGATCAAGGTCATTTATCTTTTCTATTTCATCTAATGGCATAGCGACTTCTGATAGTTCAAAAGTTTTTTGGGTACATTCTATATCAGTATAGCAAAAATCATAGTTCAATAATGATTCTATTTCCAGCACTGCACTATCGGCAGTATATAATTCTCCCCCGGTTTTCAAATTTGGATTATCCCAATAATATTCCATCTTTGTTTTAAAAGCTAATACATGTTCCTGCATAGCTTTCGATTTCTCGATCAAGGCTGTTTGATCAGTTAGGTTTTCCATATCAACTGGATACTCGTTTGTTTTCCTACAATTATTCATCGTTACAATTAAAAACGAAGCAATAATCAGTAGCGTTAATGCTGAATAAAATCTTTTCTTTTTCATCTGTTTAAATTTTTTAAATTTGTTAAATACACGTTTCTATTTTTTTAGACTATAAATATAAACCCTAAAACCCTGCTTGTCAATACCTAAATACAGTAGGGCATAG
>JAOZKO010000221.1 GCA_029935325.1 Bacteroidales bacterium | reverse complement strand
CATTAAATGATTAATTAGCTTTTATTTTAAATATTTATATGGTTAGTAAAAAATCGCCACTCTAAATCCTGTAGAGCCAATAAATCTAATAATTTTTCAAATATTTGTATTGTTTTTTAATTTACATTTGAATTGAAAATCATTAAACTAGAATGTCATGAAAATCATATGCATAGGTAGGAATTACGTATTACATGCCAAGGAATTAAACAACCCAATTCCAGAGAAGCCAGTTTGGTTTATGAAGCCTCAATCGGCTATAATAACTAAGAATAAGCCTTTTTTCTATCCTGAATTTTCTCAAGATATTCATTTCGAAACAGAGTTGGTTTATCACATTTGCAAAGTGGGGAAGTATATTGAGGAGCGATTTGCACATACATATTATGATGCTATAGGTGTAGGCTTTGATTTTACAGCAAGGGATTTGCAATCTGAATTTAAGGCAAAAGGCTTACCTTGGGAACCGGCAAAGGCATTTGATGGCTCTGCACCGATTAGTAAATTTATTCCCATTAATGAGATTGATGATGTGAATAATATTCAGTTTAGTATGAAGAAAAATGGAACACTAATGCAGCAAGGAAACAGTAAGGATATGCTCTTTCCTATTGATAAAATAATATCCTATGTGTCTCAATTCTTGACAATTAAAATGGGTGACCTTATTTATACAGGAACACCAGCAGGCGTAGGTCCAATTGAAGTAGGAGACAAGCTCGAAGCATTTATTGGAGATAAACTAATGCTTAAAACGAGTATTAAGTAAGAGTTTCTATTTACCCATAACCTTATTAAGCAATTCAATAAGGTCATTTTGTTGCTCTATAAACTTTGTATATTCACTCTTATTAAACATTGAAATACGCCAAAGTCTAAAGTCTAATCTATATTTTTTCCAAGCATACCTATATCTATTTGCAAAAAGTGCAGTAATAGGTAAACTAACAAAATAAATAATAGCCCATTGTCCGTTTCCTGTAATTGCGTATAAAATTAAAGCATGGATTAGGTATAATATTGGTGAGGCAAATACTGTTATGCCAAATTTAATTGATGCATGAAATTGTTTATCCTTAATCTTAGCAACAAATTTATGCACAATATAAAAGTATAAATAGTTGTTTATTAGACCAAAAATAAAAATGGGTAGCCCAACTAAGTATAAAAATGCCCTAAGTAAAATAGAAAATCGATTTTTAACAAATGCGGAAGTTTCAATTCCTAATTTTTCAGATGTTTTATTAAAGGCATTAAATTTAATATCAAGTTCCTCAATATTGTTTGCATCATGACTGTAGAACTGATGCATTAACTCAATAGTTTTTTTATCAGCTTTGAAATTATTATGTGGATTCTTTCTTTTTAGGTCAAGTTTCTGAAGCATAAATGAGCGGTAAAATACTCGTACTTTTTCGTAAAGATTATAATTTTCCTCATCTTCAATATGAATAATTAGAGTTACTAATGCTTTTTCCAGTTTTACTTTAAATGCATTATAAGCTTTTTGCTTATTCTCAGCATAAAGTTCTTTAAATTCTTTGATATTTATGGGTTTGCCATAGTTTATAAACAGATTGCTATTAGAATGAATATAATCCTCATAATAAATTCCTACAGGAACAATCTGCAAATCAAGATTAAAATCATTTTTATCCTCTGCCATAAAAGCTATTCGTGGAACTGCTTTCTTTAGTGGGCGTAATCTCCTTTTATCAGTATGAGTAGCCTCAGGAAATAAAGCGACAGACATTTTTGCCTCAAGTATTTCTACACTTTTATTAAAAATGCGCTCATTATTTTTTAAGTTATCAGCACCATCGCGGATACGATAAACGGGTAACATCTTAAAAGAAGTAAATATCTTTAATAATATAGGGTTATTGAAGATATCAGCTCGCGTTAGAAACACACTTTGGTTTGGATTTGTTAATAAAATAGCTGCTGGATCCATTAATGCATTTTGATGATTGCCAGCAAATATCATTGGTTTCTTATGTGGAATATTTTCCTTTCCATAAGATTGAATATGCTTATAGAAAATCCTAAAGAATATTTTTACGTAGGAACACATAAATTCAAAAAATAAAGACCATTTTGTCATAATATACTTTCTATTTAATTGATTCTATAAAATTATAACCTATTGAGTTTGCAAACTCACTGCTTAGCATATGCTCAGGATGAAATTGAACGCCAAGGAAGAAACTATTGTAGGTTGTGTCTTCAAGCCCGATTGATTCAATAGTACTGTCTGAAGAATATGCATATACCTCTAAGCCTAATCCTAAGTCTTTTACAGCTTGATGATGTGATGAATTAACCCAAGCGGTATCGTTTTGTGCTAAATGAATTAGTGGTGAATTTTCGACGAATAAAATGCTATGATGGCTCTTGCTAGTGTCATTGCGATGTGATATATCAGAAGGATTTTGTGATGGTATATCAGTTATTAATGTACCTCCAAAATATACATTCAATATTTGCTGTCCTCTGCAAATTCCTAGTATAGGTAATTGATGCTTATAGGCATAATCAATACTTTGCAACTCTAGAGAATCGCGGTAATTATCAGGGGTTTGGCACATCCAAGCTAAGCTATCAAACCCATATAAACTTGGGTTTACATCTGGTCCTCCACTTATTATTAGTCCATCTACTATTTCCATAATATTGGATGCACTATCAAGGCTTAATTCATAAAGGTCGTAAATGATAATTGATGAATCTAATCCGCTAATCCAAATTTTGTATTGCTCATAACCACTGCTGCCATGTGCTTTTGTAATGGCAATTGAGTATTGAGTTTCTTCTATTTGAATAGGTTCATTTGGCTTTAAATTGCATGAAGTCAATGCGCCAAAGCTTAGTGCAATAAGAAATAAGAAGAGTTTATATGTATTTTGCATAATGTTGTAATTGAAAAGTAAAGATATAAAAAAAGCTTATCATCTAGATAAGCTTTTTTTATAGTTTATGTTCTTTTGTAGTTTATTATTATTTTCTAAGTCCCAAACGTCGAAGTATTCCTCTACGCTTTTTGAAAACGCGTTTGGCTGGTTTATTAATAGGAGTTACCTTCTTTAAATTATTGTTTGGTTTCTTCTCCTCTTTTACCTCAGGGTTTTTAGGTCCTTCAGGGTTTGTATTAGGATCTCTTCTTTGATAATTATTATCGCTAGAGTCTGATTCAAATGTAACAGGCTCTGTTACTATTGGTTGCTTATTTTCTATAACTTGATCATCAACCACAATAGGAACATTTTCTTCAGTAATCTGAGTGTCTTCATCTACCAATATAGGCTCATTATCATTGCCTGTATCTTGATTATCTATATCAATACTTTCTGTATTCTCAAGATTACTTTCTTCAAGAATACTTTCTTCAATATCACTTTGTGTAACAACTATTGGAATATCACTTTTAGGAGCAGTTTTCTTGACAGGCTTAATTTTGTTTGTTGTCTCGCTGCTATTATCCTCAGAAGATATTACATAATCCTCATTTTCCTCACATGGATCAAAAGCTATGGTAGATTTTCTTTCGTTATATGGTGTGCTAGAATTTGTATTTGTTGTGTTTTCAATGGAAACAGTATCATTTTCCAAATTAGGAATATCACCATTGTTATTGCCAAAAATAATAAAAGCAATTGCAGTGAGCACAGCAACAGCAGTTGTAATTCCAGAAATAATATAAATTGTAGATAGGCTAGATCCCGTACTAGCAGCAGTTGTAACTTGTGCTGGAGCATTAGACTCAATCTTCTGCTCCATTTTGTCCCAGAACTCTGGCTGGTGCTTGAAATCCAAGCCTTGGAGCTTCTGCTGGATTAATTCGTTAATATTCAATTTAGACATATTTTAGTTGTTTTTAGAATCTATTTAATTTTGCCATTAATAATTTCCTTGCGTTTTGTAAGTGCCAATGTGAAGTTCCTTAACTTATTTCTAATTGTTCAGCTATATCTCTATGTTTAAAGCCCTCAATTACATTAAGGTTAAAAACGGCCCGACTCATTGGTGGTAACGACTGAACTTGTTGTAGGATATCTTCTACTGAGAAATCGCTCAAGGCTTTATTCTCAAGAAAATATTCACTATCAAAGATTTTCTTATCATCCACTTCCTCAGTGCGTGGCTTAAGACTTTTTAAGTAATCCAAAGCGGTATTAATAATTATACGCTTCATCCAACCTTCAAAAGATCCTTTGCCTTGATAAGCATCTATTTTAAGAAATACTTTTAAGAACCCGCTATTCACCACCTCCATCGACTCGTCCCAATTAGCACAATAACGCATCGAAATGCTCATCATTATTCCAAAATACTTCTCATAAAGTAATTTCTGTGACTTACGATCTTTGTCGCGACATCCCTTAATGAGTTCTTGTATTTTAGCTTCTTTTGAGCTTATCATTAATGCATTCATTTAATAGACGATAATTAATGCTATCATCTTTGGTTGATTATCTAAAATTACTTATTAAATTAAGATTCAAGTATTCAGTAACTTAAGATTTTTTGTGTATATATTTGTCTATAAAAATTTAACTAATTTCATTAAAAACGTTAATATTATTTATTACGACTAATAGGAACCAAAGATATTAAAAAAATTGCGTTTTCCTATTCTCATTTAATTTAGTTTTGCCTTTTTTAAATTAATAAATAATTAATGGACTTAAACATTTATCAAAAGCAGGTTTTTAGCTTTAGTCATTGGACTCGCAACTCATGGGCGGTATTCCAAAGTCTTGGGCTTCAAATCAGGATATCAACGCTTTCTATCGCTTTATTAATGGGTTCGTTTGTAAGTTCTGTGTTCGCACAGGAAGTTCAAACCAACCAAAGCATGGAAGAGTTTGATCTTGATACGCTAGAGATAATGGGTGAGTTAACTCCAGAATTAGCAATTGAGCTAGCCCGGGTGGTTCAAGTAATTGAAGCTGACGACCTGGAGTCTTCCTCTATCCGTTGTCTCCAAGATGCAGTTAATACAAGCAGTCAAATTGATCTTCGACAAAGAGGAAAGAATGATGTTCAAGCAGATTTGAGCATTAGAGGAAGCACATTTGACCAAGTAATGGTTCTCCTAAATGGCTTCGATATGACCGATCCCCAAACTGGTCATCATAGTTTAAACTTACCAATAGCTTTTAGCCAAATTCACCATATTG
>JAOZKO010000220.1 GCA_029935325.1 Bacteroidales bacterium | reverse complement strand
GATAAACGGATTCCGTAAAGATTTACTAAGAAAGCAAGAAACAACTAAAGGAAAGGTTTGCCCTGAATGATTACCTAAATCGGAGGTTTCTTTTAAATGTTAATTTGATGTTTTGTCATAATTTTTGCTGCACTTCGATACAATTTTCACTCAAAAGGAGTGAAAATCACTCAGCATCCAGCAAAAATATACGCCAAAACCAATGCCGTATAATTAATACCCATGGGCTTCACCCATGGCTATTATTATCTGACACCTTCAGTGTCTTATTATTTATGCAATTGGTAACATTATAAATGACTAAGAAAACAATAAGATTCTCATCTGAGCAAATTAATTAATGGGCACTTAGATTACCCATATTTCTACTTTAACAAATCTTAGCATCAAAAAGAATGTATTTTCCATATCTTTGCCAATAATTATTTAATATTACAACAAACCAATGGCATTAATCAGAACTATATTAATTTTCATCCTTATTTATTATATCTTTCGTATAATAACACGTTTTCTATTACCATTTTTTGCAAAGCGATGGGTGAAAAAAGCACAGGACAACTTCCAACGCCAGCAGGGATACGTAGATCCTGAAGAAGCAAAACAAAGAGAAGGGGAAGTGAATGTTGAAGCAAAATCAGAACCTACAAATAATCAAAATAACTCGAAAGGCGAATTAGGCGACTATGTGGATTTTGAGGAAATAAAAGAAGATAAATAGAAGATATGAATAAAAAGATTGATTTTCAGAAGTTTATGCCCTATATCGCGGCAGTAGTGGTTTTCTTTATAATAGTACTAATTTACTTTGGCCCACTGTGGCAAGGCAAACAAGTTGAGCAGCACGATGTGAAGACATTCTTAGGAATGTCGAAAGAGGTTGTGGACTATAGAGAAGCCACCGGCGATGAAGCGCTATGGACTAATTCCATGTTTGGCGGTATGCCTGCATATCAGATTTCTGTGGCAAAAAACGAGAACTTAATTCGCTATATCGATAAGTATATTTTTCGATTGACACTACCACGTCCTGCAGATTATGTATTTCTGTATATGATTGGGTTCTTTATACTTCTGCTAGTTTTGGGAGTAGACCCTTGGCTAAGTATAGTGGGGGCAATTGCCTTTGCTCTATCTTCATACTTTTTTATAATACTTGGGGCTGGGCATAATTCCAAAGCCCATGCAATTGGCTATATGGCTCCTACCCTTGCATTGATAATTTATACTTTCAAATCTAGGAAATACCTTGTGGGAGGTGCGTTCTTTAGTTTGTTTATGGCATTGGAATTATATTCCAATCACCCCCAAATAACTTTCTACCTAATGTTTATTGTGCTTGCCTATGGTGCAGCAGAACTTTGGGGTGCTATTAAAGAAAAACAACTTCCTCACTTTGCAAAATCGGTTGGTGTTTTGGTTGTGGGATTGATTTTAGCAATTACCGTAAATTCTAGTAATTATTGGACAACCTTAGAATACTCTCCCTATACCATTCGTGGAAAATCGGAGCTAAGTTTTGATAAAGATATTAAATCTGATGGCCTTGATAGAGACTATGCTACTCAATGGAGTTATGGTAAAATGGAAACCTTTACTCTTATGATTCCTAGTGCCAATGGTGGTGGGAGTATTGCTATTAAAGATTATTCCAAAAAATCGCTTAAAGAAGCTGACTCAAGATTCCGCGAGAACATAGGAAATATGGGTAGCTATTGGGGAAATCAGCCTATGACTAGTGGCCCTGTTTATGTTGGTGCAATTGTGGTTTTCCTTTTCATTCTTGGATTGTTTATAGTTAAAGGTAGATTCAAATGGGCCTTATTGGTAGTTACCGTTATTAGTATATTCCTTTCGTGGGGGCATAATCTGATGTGGTTTACCGATCTATTCTTCGATTATTTCCCTGGTTATAATAAATTCCGAACGGTATCGATGATATTGGTAATCACGCAACTTACCACAGTGGTATTAACATTTTTGGCTGTAAATGAAATAGTAAAACGACCAGAAATAATCAAAGAAAATGCTTTAGGACTTTATATTGCATTTGGTAGTACTGCTGGATTAAGTCTGCTTTTCTACCTTGCACCAGAGATGTTTTTCGATTTCCTAAGCAATAGAGACCATAGTCAATTGGCTGATTTACAAATACAATATCCTGAGCAAGCTATTGTTTATCAGGAATTATTCAACGACTTAATAAAAGTACGTATTAATATTTTCAAATCTGATAGTATTAGAAGCTTTGCTTTTATTCTTTTTGCAGCAGGACTTATTAAAATATATTCTATTAAAACCTTTAATAAAGGAATTCTGATTGCTGGTTTAGGAGTGCTTATTCTTATGGATTTAGCTAGTGTTGACAGTAGATTTTTGAATGATGACAATTATGAAAGAAAAACTCGCAAGAATATTCCTTATGCTGCAACTCCTGCTAATCTACAAATCTTACAAGATAAAGAATTAGATTATAGAGTTTTCAATACTACACTAAGCGCATTCAACGATGCCTCAACCTCATACTACCATAAGTCAATTGGTGGATATCACGGAGCTAAGTTACGCCGCTACCAGGATATTATTGAGCATCACCTAGCAGTTGGAAATATGGAAGTATTAAATATGCTTAATACAAAATATTTTATTGTTGGTGGTCAAGGTAGTGCTCCATCGGCACAAATGAATCCAGGAAGAATTGGAAATGCTTGGTTTGTTAAAAACATTAAGTGGGTAGCAAACCCTGATCAGGAAATTATTCACCTTGGCAAAGTTATTCAGCTAAAAGCATTAGGCGATATTTCTAATATTTCTGTTTACGGACGAGCATTGAAACAAACAGATACCATTCTATTTACGTCTAACTTAACAGTAAAAAGCATAGATGGAAGCTCTCAGAACTTAGGACTAAGCAGACTGCCTTTAGAAGCTGGTATTACCTATATATTGGGTAATAATCCTAATAATATGGATTCCAATTTTATTGATATTAGCAGAATTCAAGGAGGACAATTCTTAGCAGCTCAGCAATTTGAGGCTACGGTTATTTATGAGTTCTCTCCAAGAAATACCGCTATAATTGATAAACGCTTTAAGTCATATTTTGAAGATAATAAGTTTAATTATTTACCATCTTCTAAAATTCAACTTGTGGAATATCAGCCAAACTATTTGAAATATGCCACTCATGCTGAATCAAATCAGTTGGCAGTATTCTCTGAAATATACTACGACAAAGGTTGGGATGTATATATTGATGGCGAAAAGGCAGAATATATTAGAGCCGATTATGTTTTGCGAAGCATGATTATTCCTGCTGGCGACCATATGGTAGAATTTAAGTTTGAGCCACAATCCTATTATATTGGAAGAAAAATAACTTTTGCTTCTTCCCTTACATTATTGCTCGTTGTTATTGGAGCAATTGTTTTTGAATTTAGAAGGAAGCCTGAGGAAGAAAGTCAGGAGTAATAATGTAATACTTTAGTAAATTTGGGTTCTCGCAAAGACGCTAAGGCGCAAATAGTTTTTTGCCTAAACTTAGGCTTTGCTGTAGAGAATCGCAATGAATTTATATGAAGCATCAATGGGCTAAATGGAGATATATTATTAAAAGCAATACGTATTAACATTGAAGAAAGTACTTATTATAACATATTATTGGCCACCTTCGGGTGGAGCTGGTGTTCAGCGTTGGTTAAAATTCGTAAAGTATTTGCCTCAGCTTGGTTATGAGCCTCATGTATATACGCCATCGAATCCTGAAGCCCCAGCTCAGGATGCAAGCTTACAAAAGGATGTGCCAAAGGAGGCGATAATTATTAAAAGACCAATACTTGAGCCCTATTCTTTCTATAAAAAATTTACTGGTAAAAAAGGAAATGTAAATGCTGGTTTCCTATCAGAGGATAAGGACTCGCGGCAAAAGTTTACTGAGAAGCTATCCATTTGGATTAGAGGGAATTTGTTTATTCCCGATGCTCGAGTTTTTTGGGTAAGGCCATCTGTCAAATTTCTTAAAAGTTATATCCAAGAGAATAATATTGATATAGTTGTATCCAGTGGACCTCCACACTCCATGCACTTAATTGCTATGCAACTGCAGCAACAATTAGGTATTAAATGGATTGCTGATTTTCGCGACCCTTGGACTAATATTGACTTTTATAAAGACTTGATGCTATCGAAATGGGCAGACAAAAAGCACCACCGATTGGAGAAAGAGGTTTTGCAGAAAGCTGATGAAGTAATTACTATTGGGAAAACCATTGCTCAAGAATTAGAAGAAATTAGAGGCAAGAAAGTAGCAGTAATTACCAATGGTTTTGATAATGATGATTTTACAACAGCAGCACAAAAAGATGATAATTCTTTTAGCATTATTCATATTGGCTCAATAAATTCAGATAGAAATCATAAAATTTTCTGGAGTGGAATAAGAGAATTGGTAGATGAAAACGAAGATTTTGCTAAAAAGCTTAAGCTTAAATTTATTGGTAAATTAGACTATTCTGTTATTGAAGATCTGGAAAGTTTCCAGCTAAAAGACCGAACTGAAATTATAAGTTATATCCCACATAATGAAGCTGTAAATAATTTATCTGCAGCAGATTTACTTTATTTACCCCTTAATAATACTCCCAATGCTAAGGGAATACTCTCAGGAAAATTCTTTGAATATTTAGCAGTAGGAAAACCAATATTAGGTATTGGGCATCCCAATGGTGATGCGGCTGAGATAATGAAAGAAACCCTAGCTGGTGCTATTATTAATTTTGAAGAAGAAGTAAAACTAAAAGAATTTATTCTTGAGCAATTTCATCAAGCTCAAAATAATACTAATGCTGATTTGCAAAGCAGAATGAAATATTCGCGTAAATCCTTGACTGAGGATTTGGTTAGGTTGTTTTAATACCTTATATCCGCAAGGGTTTTCGTCACGAAAAACCTAAATGTCTGTTAGTGTTGATGTAGCGCATCAAAAAGCAACGCAGACATAGCATTAGTTATGGTGAGTAGGTTTTTGATAGCATTCTCAACAATGATAGGCAGTTAGGGTTTGTAGCAGAAATACCCTTGCGGATATAAGGTAATATTTAAATTTGACAAAATGGATAATTGGTTATTTTTAACAGAGCAAGAAATATTAAAAGAAATAGGAAAGAGTCTTAAAAAAATACGACTCCAACATAAT
>JAOZKO010000219.1 GCA_029935325.1 Bacteroidales bacterium | reverse complement strand
TAATGGTTAAACCAACGGTTTGAATGCTATCAATATTCCAAATAATATTATAAGGACCAACAGACGAACCAGAAGCAATAGTACCACTATCGAAATTCCAATTATATGTTGCCCCAGTGGGAGCAGAACCATTAAAACTCACTGCCACCATATCGTCTTTACAAGCAGCAGCAGCTAAAGTGAAATCAGCCAATATCAGAGGTTTAATAACCACAGCAATAGTATCCGAGAAAGCCGCACAAGAATTTGTAGGAGTCACTTCGCAGTAATAACCATTGCTTTGGTTTGCATTAAAATAAGATAAGGTGTCACCAATTATAATTCCCGAGCTGTCGAACCATTGATAACTATATCCTGCTCCTATATTTGCAAAAAGGGTAACGCTGTCGCCATAGCAAGCAGAGGTTGAACCTGCTGCCGTTATTACTGCAAAGCTAGGTAATACATTGATATAGTTATAGCTTATTGCAGAAGTACAACCGCTATCAATAACAGATAAACTTAACTGTTTAAGACTTACAGTATCCCAATTAAGGCTATAAGGCCCTTCTCCAGTTCCAGAGTATATATTTGCATTATCAAAACTCCAAGTATATATTGCTGCGGCACTTGCTGTACCAGTATAATTTGTTACTGCAGTATCGTATAAGCATACTGTTGCAGGAATGGAAAAGTTGGATGTTGGTAAACTTTTAACTTTAATACTTGAGTTGGCAGAATTTGTACAGCCATTGGAATCGGTATATGAGTAGGATAAAGCAAATGTCCCTATTCCAGACATTTGAGGATAGAAAATGCCTTGGTTAGTAACTGCTTGACCAGTAAATACTCCACCAATAGGATTTGTAGTTAAGTTAACCGCTGATGCATCTGAACATACATCGGCAATAGAGTTAAACGTTACAGTAGGTAATGCATTTACAATAATATTGGAAGTTGCGGAATCGCTACAGCCATTTGCGTTAGTATATAAATATGAAATGCTATGGGTTCCTGTACCTGTCGTTTGTGGATCAAAGCTTCCTGAAGTTATTCCAGTTCCAGAATATATTCCACCAGCAGGACTGCCGGCATTCAAATTAAATGAAGAAGCAGATTCGCAAACAGGATTTATGTTTCCAAAATTCACCATTGGCGAACTTTTAACAGTTATATTGGAAGTTGCAGAATCACTACAGCCATTTGCGTCAGTATATGCATATTTTAATATGTGAGTCCCTATACCTGCAGACTGTGGGTCAAAACTTCCAGAAGTTATTCCTGCGCCAGAATATATTCCACCACTGGGGCTTGCTGTAGTTAATACAAATGAAGGTGATGCACTACAAGCATCTGATAAGCTACTAAAGCTTACTGTAGGAACTGAATCTACTATTATTTGTGCAGTTGCCGAATCGCTACATCCATTTGAGTCAGTATAAGTATAGGATATGGTATGTGTGCCTACTCCTGCTATTTGAGGGTGAAAGTTACCAGTTGAAATTCCTATGCCGGTGTATATTCCATTTGCAGGGCTAGCAGTATTTAAAACTACAGAAGATAAGCTTTCACAAACCGAACTTAAACTTCCAAAAACAATTGTTGGTTTAGCAAAATAGGTTTTATTGATTAAACTTAAAGTGTCATTTGCTGCAAATTGATCGCTAGAACCATTTAACAATGTTGGATAAGCTAAAAGATTATATGAAGTAGATGCATTGCTGATAAAATTAGTATCAATTATTACTGAAATAGTATCTCCTTGAACTAGATTTCCTGTCCATATATATTGGCTTTGTGAAACACCATTGATTTTCCAAGCAATTATTGCTGTAATAATTGTATCTGTTCCATAGTTTTTTAATACTACACTTATATTATGTTTGCCTTCACAAACTCCTTCTGCTGCAATAGATAATATTCCTGCATCTAAAGATGGAAGAGCACCAGAATTATTCAAATAAAAATCAGCATCAGTAAAAGTTATATCTTTTATATAATCAATATCAACAGGGTCTGAAGGTGTATTACCTAAACTTATTTTTGTTAATGGTACTGTATAACTTCCATTGGAACTAAGAACCAAATCGCTCATATAATGGAAGTAGCATTTACCTTGTAGATTAATAAAAGTATTGCTAATATTTGTTGGTAATGTTTGTTTATTTGTATTGATATCCCATGCTGCTACAATAATATCAGGATACTTATTAAGTTTTAGCCCAGAAGCACCAGTAGGGGCAGTATTGGGATCACCATCTGCCCATGAGGCAAATATTTTTGTTCCATTGGAAGTTTTTCCTGCTTGTAAGCGTAAATCCCAACCTGTAGCATTAGTGCCGCTTCCATAACCTGATTCACTAGCAGCTACATCAATTGTATATGTATCCCCGAGTTTAAGTGCTGCCCAGCCAGTTGATGTTGTATAAACATCAAAAATAGGATTTGATATATTTGTCGCATTGGCTATATTATATGAATAAGTCAACGAATCATTATTATTCGAAAATGCTGCTTTAACTAAGGAGATTAAATGTAAATTACCATTGGCATCAACCACACCATCCATTTTATTTGAAAACTGAGGGCGGCTCGTTGCTGGAGATACACCTTTCATAGGTTGAAGTTCGTTTGTAATATCTGTAAGATTTGAGAAATTGTAAACAGGCATTTTAGTCCAAGTGGTTCCGCTATTGCTTGTTTTCCATACTATTGGTTGATAAGAACGTGTGTCGTTACTTGAGTCGCGACCCCCTGTCCAATAATAACCAATAGTACCATTTTCTGACCATGCAGTATTAAAATGCCATAGGTAGGCAAAATCACCACCATTATTAGGTTTTTGAATAAAATTTGCACTAAACTTAGATGTTGTCCATGTAAAATTATGACTAGATGCACTAAAAGTGCCTGTTATCATATATATCGTATCCAATTTATTAGTGGTTGTATTATATGATGAACCCATAATATGAACCTTTCCGTCGGTAGTTGCTACCATGCCATTTCTTATTATTGCTCCATAAGAAGGTAGGTAGTAACGGTGTATATGAGTACTATCAGCTTTCATGCTTCCAATAAATACTTTATTCCAATCAGTTCCGTCATGACCAGGACCAGCAAAAACAATATAAGCACTATCCGGATTTGTATTTCCTATGGGATTGTAAATCACTCCGCTTGGATATCGATTATTAAATCCCACTGTATTTGGATAAGCCATCATATCTGCCCATGTTGTGCCTGTATCTCGACTTTGGCTGATAAAAATATCACCGGAGTTAGTGCAACCATTAACCCCCACTTTACCTCTGTGAGTAAACGTAATTAGGTCAGTAGCTTCATTTGCCGTAAGACAACTTTGATGCTCTGTTAAAAAGCTATAAATATTATTTGATGAGGATATTGTAATAAGGTTGCCATTAGGATTCCATGTGCCTCCGCTACAAGTGATTATAGTGGAAATAGAATCAGTAGTATTGCTAATAGTGTCAGTAGCAATGAGCGTAACCGTATAAGCTCCATTATATTGATATGTATGAGTTGGGTTTTTAAGGTTACTTATATTGCCATCACCGAAGTTCCATGTATAACTTTGATATCCAGAGCTATAATTAGTAAAGCTTAGAACAAATGGTGATGACATAAAGATCGATTGTGAAGAAGAAAAATACACATTTCTAGAGTTCATCTTTAGGATAAATATATCGTATTCACCTGTTGTTGTTAAATTATATGTTCCATTTCCAGGGTCAAAGTCAGCTGTAGTACCTGTCTTTCCAAAACCTCCAGTTGTATATATATTACCTTCTCCATCTATGGCTATGGAGTTGCCTTGCTCCCAGCCAGATCCTCCAATACTTTTTGCCATAACGAAATTTCCATTGGAATCTAATTTTTGAATAAACATGTCATAATTATTCGATGTTAAATTATATGTTCCACTTCCAGGGTCAAAGTCAACTGTACTAAGAAACCGTCCAGTTGTATAAATACTCCCTAAATTATCTATGGCAATAGAGTTACCAATATTCCAACCAGTTCCTCCCATGCTTTTGGCCCAAATGAAATTTCCATTGGCATCTAGCTTTTGGATAAATATATCAGAAAAAATACCTGCAGAGGTCAAATTAAAGCTTCCACTTCCTGGGTCAAAGTCAGCTGTATTTTTAAAGTCTCCAGTTGTATAAATATTCCCTGAACCATCAATGGCAATGGAGAGACCTTGATCATCTGAAGATCCTCCCATGCTTTTGGCCCAAACAAAATTTCCATTAGCATCTAGCTTTTGGATAAATATATCTTTATCACCTAACGATATTAAATTATAAGTACCACTTCCAGAATCAAAATCAGTTGTATCTTGAAAAACTCCAGTTGTATAAATATTCCCTGAACCATCTATGGCAATGGAGTAGCCTCTGTCATCTGAAGTTCCTCCCATACTTTTCGCCCAAATAAAATTTCCATTGGCATCTAATTTTTGAATAAAAATATCGTAACTACCTACCGATGTTAAATTATATATGCCAATTCCTGGGTCAAAGTCAGCAGTAATTAAAAAACCTCCAGTTGTATAAATATTCCCTGAACTATCTATGGCAATAGAGTAGCCTTTAACACCATTAATTCCTTTGGCCCAAATAAAATTCCCATTGGCATCTAATTTTTGTATAAATCCACCAACACCGGTAGTTAGATTATAAGTCCCACTTCCCGGGTCAAAGTCAACTGTACCAGTAAAATCTCCAGTAGTATAAATATTCCCTGAACCATCTAAGGCAATGGAGTAGCCTCTGTCATAACCTGACCCTCCCATACTTTTAGCCCAAACAAAATTCCCATTAGCATCTAGCTTTTGGATAAATATATCATCATAACCTGCCGATATTAAATTATATGTTCCACTTCCTGGGTCAAAATCAACGGTGTCTTTAAAAAATCCAGTTGTATAAATATTTCCTGCACCATCTATGGCAATGGACTTGCCTTCATCATCATTAGATCCTCCCATGCTTTTTGCCCATTCAAAACCTTGAGCATTGCTAATGCTAAATGTAAAAATTATTAGTAAAATTGCAAGTGTAATGTTTCTCATAATATTTATGTTTTAATGATTTGTTAATTTGCTAATCTGTTTGTCTAAAATAATAATCCCCAAAACTACAAACCCAAATTCAATTATTTATCCCCCTAAAGAGGGATATTTGCAATTTATAGCGAATCT
>JAOZKO010000218.1 GCA_029935325.1 Bacteroidales bacterium | reverse complement strand
AACCCTTTGCGTCTTGGCGTCTTTGCGAGAAACAAAAACTCAACGAAGTATTAATATACATAAGAAGTAAAAATACTTAAGAACAAAATATACATAATGTCTTGGTGACCGAGCTAATATTATGTACTTTTGCAATACATTTATTTTTTGATATGGCAAAAACACTTAGAGTATTTTCATTAATAGTAATCAGTTTGTTTACGCTATCAATTTTTGGATGGATGTCATTTCATATATCAAAAGGGGATAAAGAATTTGGTTTTCTTACCAAACCAATAGAATTCATGTATTCTTTTCCAGATATGTTTTCTAAATCTGTTGAAGATGTTAAAACCTTTGCCCTGCCTAAAACATTTATTAAAACTTCACCAGATTTCGTCTCCATTAATAAATTGGAGTCTGACTTGATAGTATTAACGGCGTATTCGGATACGAATAATTCACGGACGGTGGCTTTGGTTAATCTGAAAAATGACTCAATAATATATAAATGGACATTTAGTAATCCTATTCTTGATCATGAACGAATATTTCACCCTTTATTACTACCTGAAAAAAACCTAATTTACTCCTATAATGGTAAAAGCTTAACACGGATTGATTCAATGTTAAATGTTGTTTGGGATCAAAATACTATCTGGCCTCATCATTCAAAAAATCTTGACAGCCACGGTAATATATGGTTGAGCACCTATGATACAGTATATTACGCTACGGGTTTATATAAAATAAATGGTAGAAGTGTTTTCTTTAAGGACGAATATATAGTTAAGGTTGATGGTGAATCAGGAGAGATACTTTTTCAAAAATCAATGGCCGAAATTTTATCGGAGAATAACTTATCAAATTATTTATTAAAGTCAGGTGATATTTGGGACCCTATTCATACTAATGATGTTGAACCGGCATTGATAACCACTCCTTATTATAAAAGAGATGATGTTTTTATTAGTGCCAAAAATTTGTCTGTTATATTACATTATCGACCTGCCACAAATGAGCTGATAAATGTAATTGAAGGCCCTTTCCTTTGTCAACACGATGTAGATTTCTATGATAGTAATAGCCTAGTATTCTTTAATAACAATTATTATTCAGTATCAAATAATGATTATAAACCATCACCTAATGACTCTGTCAAACTTCAGTTTGCCGGTGATTTATATTCTGAGATTATACGATATGATTTTAATAATCAAAGCTTTTCATTTGTTGAAGATTCTATTATTAAGGCAAACAAAATTTTTACAATGACTGAAGGTCTTATTGATTTTTATGAACCAAATACCTGCTTTATTGAACAACAGAATTCAGGAGTGCTCTGGGTTATTAAGGACGATGAAGTTATATACAAGAATGTGATGAAATCCTTTCATAAAGGATTTCATCATTTACCAAATTGGACAAGAATAATTAAAGATTATGAGTAATTTACTATACATTGGCCCTGGGCTTGGTATTGGGACTATAGTCCTGATTTTTATAATTGGTGGGATTGTAGTTTTTTCATTTTCCTATGTTTTTTGGCTGAAAATAAAACGGTTTATTAAAAAGAAAAAAAATAACTAATGCTATATTATACTGTACTTTTTATTAGTTTTTTTCTAATTACATTAATTATACGTTTAAATAGGTCTGTTTTTTATGATTTAGCACAAAATAGTGTTACATTAGTTAATGAGCTATTGTCTGATTATGAGGATGATATAAAAATTAAGCAAATACAGAAAAATACAAATAAGCTATTTATTTCTTTACTAAAGATGCTTATGGTTATTGTTATAGCATTTACTATAGGCAGTATTCCGATGGTAATTTATTGTTTTATTTCCAAAATAGATTTTAATAGCCTTGTTTTATCTTCATTCTATTCCTTGCTTTTTATTTCCTTAGGTGCAACTGTGCCATTTATTATACCTATAAGTAAAAAGAAAAAGACTAGCTATTCTGAACTATCACAATTACTGCACCGAATGGCGCTAGATAACTACAGAATATCTGAAAAGCTTTTCAAATATGAAATCAAAAAGATTAAAAGAAAAAAACTTGAAAGAAGAAACGATTTCATTATTATCTCTGGGCTAGCAAGGGCAGGTACTACTAGTTTAATGAACGACCTAGCCAAGATCAATAGTTTTGTATCGTTAAATTATGCAAATATGCCTTTTTTAATGAGCCCTAAGCTTTGGTCAAAAATCTATAAGCCAAAAACAAAGCATGTAAAGGAACGGAGCCATAAGGATGGTATATTGATTGGCTTAGACTCAAACGAAGCCTTTGAGGAATATTTTTTTAAAGTAAAGGCTAACGATTCTTATATTAATGATACTCATTTATCAGAATACAATATTACGGAGGAGGACTATAATGATTATCTAGACTACCAGAGCATTATTAAGTCTGACAAGCAAAAAATATATCTGGCAAAAAACAATAATTTTGTTCTTAGATATAAATCGGTACGTGATTATAATGATGATTTTGTAATGGTAATATTATACCGTGATCCTCTGACTCATGCAGCATCACTATTGGAAAAACATTTAAATTATTCAATACTGCAAAATGAAGATCCTTTTGTACTCGAATATATGAATTGGTTGGGACATCATGAATTCGGAATGATTCAAAAGCCTTTTGTTTTTAATGATTCGAAGTATTTTGTTAATGCCGATAAGAATTCTATTGACTTTTGGCTAAAATCGTGGATAAACTATTATAGTTATGTTTTGACTATACAGCATCCCAATACAATATTTGTCAATTATAACTCATATTGCAGTAATCCTAAAGATGTAATAATGGCTATTGTTAATAAAATAGGAATACAAACTAAATTTCCTGATTATAAGCCGTTTAAGAATAAAAGAATAAATGACGCAAAAGTTTCTGATGTTTTGCTTGAGGAAGCTCAGGAAATATATAGGAGATTAGGCCTGTTAATCAATATGCCGAGAGGCAGGATTGATTCCGATTAAAGCTTCGTGGCAATGCTTAAATTAAAGAGATTACTTAATTGTATAACTTAGCACGGTTAAAAATGGGTCATTCTGACAAGAAAGAGGTTCTTGCAACTGCTAAGTCTAGAAATAGTGCTGTATTTCAGACTAAGAGTGTACCATATGATTTTGAGTTGGAAAGAGAAAGATTAATATAGTTTAAGAGAAAAAATACTATAGACAGTATGTTTAAAGATTTAGAAATATTTGTTGAAAATGGGCAATTTGAGTTTGAACCTTCTGATAGGCTTTCACAAGTGTGCAATGCGCCAAAAGATAGTAGTGGTATTTATCTTATTTATGAGGATGAAATAGACTACGATAATTTGATTTATATAGGAATATCAGGAAGAGAGGGTGCAAATGGTGAAATTATTCATAGGGAAGATGGCATGTGGGGAGCTATAGTTAAAGGAAAGCAATCTGATGATCGTAGGCAGGTGACATGGCCACTTAAAATGCAGGATCAAGAAATAGAGCGACTTATTATAAAATGGTATGTTACCTATGGTGATTCTGATAAGGTTTTTCCTAGGCCCATTGAAGAAGCCTATTTGGAGATATATAAGACTGAGGAGTTAAGCCTTCCTTTGTGGAATGAACAAATATAATTAAGAGGAACTAAATACGTAGGAAAGTACTAAAATCGCAAATTAATTGGAATATTCCACTAAAATTATTAGGTTTGTACTTAATTTGAAATTAACGAACAAAGAGGTTGTGAATCCACTTCTCTCAGCAAGGAGCTATTAATAGGTAAAATTTATTTGGTATAATGGAAAATAAAATCAAAATAATTAATAAAGTAATAGAAGAATACTTTAATAAAAATTCTCAAGTGATTTGGATCAAAGCCAAGGATATTATGCCTGAGCTTATTAAGGCTGGTGTGTTTGTGAAGGATAATAAAGCTGGTAAACCATTACGTAATATCCTCCGAGAATTGGATAGAAACAATGCGTTAAGTGAAATTCCATTCGTTCATGCTGAACGAGAAGGTAAAAACACCTATTGGTATATAGTTCGCAGTGGTGGAGAATATACACCCACCGAGCTAAGTCCTAAAGTTACACGCAAGCAATATGGTAAGAATAAGAAGTATTCTAGCGATGAGTATTATATCATTAATCTATGTGATGAAATATTAGGACAAAATGCGTCACGACAGCATACCTTCAATTTTCTAGTTGGTGATTTACATAAGGATGGTGTCACCAGAACAAAACTTCCTTTGGATGCGTACTATGAAGAGTTAAATATGGTGGTTGAGTTCCTTGAGAAACAACATACTGAAGAAGTAAGCCATTTCGATAAACCTGACCGAGTAACAGTGAGTGGTGTAAGCAGGGGTGAGCAAAGAAAGATTTACGACCAACGAAGAAGAATCGTACTAAAGAATAAAGAAATTGACTTGGTAGAAGTTGATTATTCCCTATTTGAAATTGACAATAATAAAAAGCTATTAAGAAATAAGGAGAATGACATACTAGTGTTGTCGCAATTATTGACTGATTATATATCATAGCAGACCAATTATGAAGTTCGTACTTGCAAACCAATACGTGACGGTAAATTGCAAACTAATAGGAATGTTCATCTAAATTATTTGTAGTTTTGTAGAAATAACACAGACTATGATATTATAGAAAGCCATCATTCAATACCAAACAGTTTAATATGAAAAAAAATACAATTTTTACATTAGTCTTTTTAATAATAAGTACATTTAGTGTTGCTCAATACACATTGCAGGACGCTGATGTTGTGGTAACAAACGGAGTAATTATAAGCTGCAGTATCTATGACTTTAATACGGCAACCTATTCTAACGGAAATATTATTATTCCTCAAATATTGGATGGAAATATAGTAATAGGAATTGCTGATTCACCATATGGCTCATGGAGCTATGGAGTATTTTATGATAAAAATATTTCATCAGTAATTTTACCACCAAGCATACAAATTATTGGATATAATGCTTTTCTAAGTAATTCTATTTCAAGTTTAGATTTAAGTGTTTGTCCTGCTTTACAAACAATTGGAGGAAGGGCCTTTTATAATAATTCAATTACAAGTTTAGATTTAAGTGTTTGTCCTGCTTTGCAATATATTAATGATAGGGCTTTTGGACAGAATTCAATTACAAGTTTAGATTTAAATACATGTACGGCTTTACAATCTATTGGAGAAGCGGCTTTTACTAATAATTCCATAGACT
>JAOZKO010000030.1 GCA_029935325.1 Bacteroidales bacterium | reverse complement strand
ACGCTTCAAAAAAGAAGTCGGTGATAGGTGTCTGGTTATTTATTGCCTACACAATTATCTATTCGATTTTTGTTGCAATAATTGTATCAAATTACAAAACAATGGGCATTATTGTTCTCGGAGAGCAAACACTTGCAGTTGTATTTGGCTTCGGATTAATTATCCTAGCTATAATAATGGGAATTGTGTACAATTATTTTTGTACCAAATTAGAAAATAAATATAATAAGGAGGAAGAATCATGATATATGAAGCGTCGACAATAGCTGTAATACTCTTTGTAGTATTTGTATTATTTGTATTAGGATTATCATTTTATTTTGCTTCAAAAGCAAAAAGTTCGGATGCATATTTTGCTGCTGGTGGATCAATTCACTGGGCAGTAAACGGTATTGCATTTGCTGGTGATTATCTTTCTGCAGCATCTTTCTTAGGAATTTGTGGTATGATTGCATTTTATGGATATGATGGTTATTTATATTCTATTGGTTATTTAGCAGGATGGATAGTTGCTCTATTCTTAGTTGCTGAACCAATGAAACGATTAGGAAAATATACTTTTACTGATGCTTTAGATGCAAAATTTAATTCTAAAAAAATTCAGTTAACTGCTGCAATAAGTACTCTTATTGTTTCTTTATTTTATCTTATTCCTCAAATGGTTGGAGCGGGTGTTTTAGTAAAACCTCTTCTAGGATTTCCTCATTGGGCTGGGGTTACTATTGTTGGAGCAATTGTAATTTTTATTGTTGCAACTGCTGGTATGACATCTACTACATACGTTCAGTTTATTAAAGGTGGTCTATTAATAATTTTCTCAACCATTCTTTCTGTTTATATTTTTAATAATGGTTTGAATTTAACTCCAAATAACGACAATGCTCCTTATCATGAGTTTGTAGGTTTAGATGGCTATTCAGAGCTCGACAAGAAGGAGGTTGACGATCAGACCTATGTAAAGGCTGAGAAAGATGGCATAATCAGATGGTTCCAACTAATGGATGATGGATCTTATACTGATATGTTATCGAAAACAGAAATTGGAGAAGAAACAGTTTTATATTGTGGTGAGCCTAAAGAAAATAAAGGCTTTTATCAGGTGGGTCATGTAACACAAATAAATATTGGAACAAGAGATAATCCTGAGTATGTTGAATCCACAGGCCCTTTAGGACCTTTCGAGTATTTATCTGCCATAGAGAAAAGTACTATAGCACGTTTTGTAAAAGTTAGTTTTGAGGATGGAGATAATAAAGTAACCGTTTGGCGTCAAGTAATTACCACCGGACACGATATGATGATTCCAGGTTTAAAGTTTAAGAAAGTAAAAAGTGAAAAGCCAATTGATAAAATTAATTTTATTTCTCTAATGTTAGCTTTATTCCTTGGAACAGCTTCTTTACCTCATATCCTAATTCGTTACTATACTGTTCCTAGCCAAAAAGATGCTCGTAAGTCTACTATTCTAGCTATTGCAGCTATTGGCTTCTTCTATATCCTAACATTATTTATGGGCTTAGGAGCTGCCGTAAACGGTGTGATTGATGTAGAGAGCAGCAATATGTCGGGACCATTACTTGCAAAAGCATTCGGAGTTGGCTTATTTGCCATAATATCGGCAATTGCCTTTGCAACTATTCTTGGCACAGTCAGTGGATTAATTGTAGCCTCTTCTGGTGCAATTGCTCACGATTTTATTGATAGATATTTAGGAAAACAACTTAGTGATGCTAAGAAGGTAAAAGCAGGAAAAATTGCTGCTTTTGGCGTAGGCATCGTTGCTATTATTCTTGGAATTGTTTTTAAAGGAATGAATGTTTCTTTCTTAGTGGGCTGGGCATTTGCAGTTGCAGCTTCGGCCAACTTACCAGCTATTTTGATGGTTTTATTCTGGAAAAAAACAACAGCAAAAGGCGTTGCATATTCAATTATTGTTGGTATTGTTACTGCATTAGGAATTATTATTACAGGACCTTCTATTGGAAAACAATTCTTTGGCACTGAAGGTCTTCAGCCAATTGATGCTCCTGCAATATTCTCATTCACAATAGCACTATTAACTCTTGTTGTTGTTTCGCTATTAACACAAAAAGATAATGCTACTAAAATAGAAGTATAATCTTATAATTAATACTTCGTTGAGTTTTTGTTTCTCGCAAAGGCGCAAAGGGTTGATTTTGTGATTATTATACATTATTGCATAAAGATGTAATCGCATGACTGTGTGATTTATATAAAACATTAACGGACTATTAATAATATAATACCATAAAAATCCCTGACATATTAATGTCAGGGATTTTTTTTTGAAACCATAAATTCAATAATAATTTAGAGTAAAGAAACCTACTCTAGTATCTCCCTAAAATTTGAATAAGCTTTTTCGTCTAAAATACTTTTTGGGAAGAAAATAATTTGCTTGTTCTTTAGCTTAATAAAGAAGTATTTTTTGTTTTCGTCGAGCTTGTTCTCTTGCAAATCAATACTTGCCTCTCTGACTCTATCTTTTATATAGATTGAATTTTTCTTTAGTTTATAATCAAAAGTTTCATCCTTAGCTCCCATTGCTAAAACAAGAATTAAGGGTTTTACAGAATAAAACAAACCATAGGCGAGACAAAAAACTATCCCCCAATAGCCCATAGCTGAATCATCTTTTACTGTTGTCAGAAAATACAGATAAAGACCAACTACTGTAAGTACCGGCCCCATAAATCTACGCATATTATTTATAATCCAGCTTTGTTCAAAATAGTAATTATAAATATAGAACATCTGAAATTCTCTTTTCGAAATTGTGATTTGCATAATGAAATAAATAGATTGTGTTGAAAAACAAAGTCCAAATATACGCTAATAAATCTATTGGAATAACTAATTAAAACTAAAATTTTCAAGAATTTTTATGGCTCAATGCTAAGACATAACAAATAATATTTTATACTAAATTATGGTTTTTCCATTAATTGTTCATCCCTAATTGTGGGCTAAAGCCCATATATGAAGTTTTATTAGGCGGGGCATTAATGCCCCGCCTAATAATGTTGATTCTCAACGGGCTTTAGCCCAAAATAGAGAAACAAGAATTTGACTGTTTCTGTGCTTATTTTTTTGTCATGTACTAAGGTATTGTTAAGAAATACTTATGGACTAAAAGGCTTGTATATATAGTCAACAATAATTCTAGATGTATTTTGCTTATATCCGTATGGAAACTCTACAAAATTAGAAATGTATCTTTTGAAAATATTTTCATTTTTCTTACACATACTAGTTATTGGTAATATATTTATTCTATCTTTGTTATCTAATTAACAGAAGTCAGATTAATATATATAAACAGATATAGCTTTATGAAAAAACTAGCACTTATTCTTATTATCCTTATTCCTATAATAGCTTTTGCTCAGGATAAGACGGACAACAAAATTAAACTTTCAGTAAATGGTTTTGTAAAAAATGATATGTTTTGGGATACAAGACAAACAGTATCAGCACGCGAAGGACATTTCCTATTATTTCCTAGCGAGATTAAGCTCGATGCAGATGGTAATGACATAAACAATGGTTTAAATTTCAATTTCCTAGCAATCCAGAGTAGAATTGCTTTTAATATAAAAGGTGGCGGAAAAGTTTTAAATGCTGATGTTTCAGGAAAAATTGAGGCTGATTTCTTTGGTCAATCAAATATTAATATTAATCTTTTTAGGCTCCGACACGCTTATATTAAATTAAATTGGACTAATACCGAGCTTTTAATTGGGCAATATTGGATTCCAATGTTTATTACTGATTGCTTCCCTGGCACTATTTCTTTTAATACTGGTGTTCCTTTTCAACCCTTTGGTAGAAGCCCTCAAATAAGAGTATCGCATAAACTTGGCAAAGTAAAATTTATTGCTATTGCTAACTCTCAAAGAGATTATGTAACTAGAGGGCCAAATCCTGTTTCGCCTTCAAGTTCACTACCTAGTAGCATTTATTTACGAAATTCGGGTATGCCAGAATTAAGCGGTCAGATTCACTTTAAGCCCATGAAATCTTTAATATTTGGAGTTGGCGGCAGCTATAAGCAAATTATGCCACAAATTGTTACACCTCAAAATTATAAAGCTGACGCAACTTTAGGTGGTTTTAATGCTATTGCATTTTTGAAATTAACAACAGAGAAACTAACTTTTAAACTTCAAGGAATATATGGACAAAATATGCCTGATGTATTATCTATTGGTGGATTTGGTGTTTCTGATTCAACAGACATAACTCGAGGACTTGTAACATATACTAATATAAGTACTGGATCTGTATGGGCTGATTTATCTACAAATGGTAAGAAGTTTCAATTTGGAATATTTGGTGGATATTCAAAAAACATGGGCTCTAGTGCAGATATCGTTGGACCTATTTACGGATTAGGTACAAATATTGAAAGCATATATCGAGTTTCTCCAAGAGTATCATATAAGCATAATAAAATAAAATTTGCCATTGAGGGTGAATATACTGCAGCTAACTATGGTAGTGCTAAGGATATTAAGGGAATACCTATAACCATAACAGAAGCTAGTAATTTTAGATTTCTATTTGCTTCCTACTACTTCTTTTAGAGGACTTCTGAATTAATACCAGAACTACCAATAAATTAGTTTTATTCTTGGTATTTCTTTCTATTTCCCATTCCTTGCAGATGAATAGTTTTAGAACTACTAATATCTTTCACGGTACCTAAATATTTTCCAATGGGCTCAATTAGTAGTTTATCATTTTCGCGTGGATTACGAATTCTATCTCCTATCGGATAAGCATTCATTAAATCAGCATCATAAGACTTAAGTAACTTTGTGATATCAGTCAAAGGAGTTTTATTGCTAAGCCAAAAGGCTTCTGCAGACCGGGGCAGAATAATTGGAGCTCGTTGATGTGGTATTTTCTGCAATAGCGAATTAGCAATAGTGGTAATTATAGAAAAAGAAAGCAACTCCTCCCCTGTTACTTCATTTATCCATTTATCATAAATCCCTGCAAAAGCAAAAGGCCGATGTTTGTTTTTCAAATATACAAGATATGGTTTCTTTAAACCATCATCCGTAGTTCCTTCAATAAAAGCATCGGCAATTATTAAGCAGCGTTGAGATCTAATTGGTTTTCGGAAAGCCGGTTTCAAAATAATATCTTTGCTTCCACTATATTCAGGATTATTATCTTTATTCTTATCGCCCTCGGTTCGTGCATTAAAAAGATACATTGGTTTTTTTGCCCAGAAAGGAGTTAAGCCAAATTGAAATAATTGTAATTCTTTAGGATTCTCAGATGTGATTACGGGAGCATATGTACCTGGCCCAATATTATAATTTGGTTTCCAATTGAAATAATTTGGGGCAGTAACATTGAAGCGTTGTTCAATAACTTCAGTTTTCTGAACTAGAACATACCTACCACACATATTTAAAAAGTGAAGTTAGCACCTAAAGATGGCATAAAAGGTAGCTGATCAATTCGTTGATTTGTAACTCTATCTATATAAAAGATATTATTTCTATTATATACATTCGTAATACTTAACGATATCTCCAACAAAGTATTCTTGCTAAGGGGAAACTTCCTTTTTATTCCAAAATCCAATCTATGATAATCAGGAAGTCTTTTGCTATTTATTTCACCATAAACGATTCCCACATCACCATTACTTGTTGTATAATCAGAGCCAATACCATCTTGAAAATTAAGAATCTCGTAATTGCCTGCCGTGGGAGTAAACGGAAAACCCGAACCATAATTCCACCTAAAATTAGCATCCCATAATTTACCTTTTCCAAAAATATAGGATACTAAAATATTTGCATTATGTCTTCTGTCGAAATGAGGAATATAATTCATCAAACCATCGTATCGATGGTTAAATGCCAATGAATAAACTGCCCAAACATAAATCTGTTTTTTCTGATACTTAAGTGATAAATCAAATCCTTCAGCATCACCCGTTTCAATAATAAAATCTTTCTTCAAAGCATCGGGCTTATCATAATACTCAGGGGTATCATCAAAGATTTTGTTTTTATTCATATTAGTAAGCTGATTGAACCACTTATAGTATGCTTCAAAATTCATTGTAAGATAATTACTAATATCATACTCAAAACCTATAATTAGGTGTGTCGATTTCTGCAACTTATGAGTTAGCTCCTCACCATCAAACTCTTTCTGTAGGTTATCAGGCCCCGAAATGTAACCATAAAATAGATTAACAACATCTCTATCAGAGGCTGTGCTAATAATATTCTGGGAGTAAAGTCCCGCTGCTCCTTTTATTCTAAAGTTAGGATTGACATTGTATTTCATTGCCAATCGTGGCTCAATAGACAGATCACCCAAAGAAGCATAATAATGAAGCCTAAGTCCGGGGACAATGATAAACCTTGATATATCTTGATTACTTTTCTTAAACGACTTCTCTCCAAAAAGCAAACGAGTAGTCACATAACCAGCCAATTCGGTTGTTGATTCTTTTTGATATATGGTTCTATTCAATGAATTACTAAACTGATAATCTGTTTTAAAACCTTTCATTTCAACACCATATACTAATCTGTTTTTTCCTAGGAAATATGTAAAATCTAAACCCATATCAAACCCTCCTACTTCACTACTTTTAGGACGATTTGACCCATCATGTAACTCTATTTTATAATCAGAATATGACATATGTCCTGATAGCAACATTGGTGACTGGCCTGGCACTACAGTAAATTTCATTCCACCTCCATATGAGTGCCACTCATAATTATTTATGGTTTGGTAACTCACTTGATCATTAAAATTAAAGCCAAATATATCAGCACGATTTCCGTTATTCCCATTAAAAGAAAGCTTTCCATAGAAATCAGCAAAAGTAAAAGGAAGGCCATTTCCATCGTTCACATAATTATAAATTGACTCTGATGTTTTATCTATATATGATTTCTTGGCTGATAATACATAAGTTATACTTCCTGATTCAGGATCCTTTGGCTTCATTAGTGGGCCTTCAATCAGTATCTTAGCACCGAAAGTGTTTATATCTACTTTTCCACCAAAGCGATATGGGTTTCCATAACGAGTAGAGACATCCATTACTGAAGAAATTCTTCCGCCATACTCGGCACCAAATCCGCCAGTATACACATCGGCATTGCTAATAATATCTGCATCAAAAACTGAAAACAGCCCTATAGAATGAAAAGGGTTATAGATAATCATTCCATCCAATAGTACTAGATTCTGAACTGGTGTTCCTCCTCGAATATATAACTGCCCTCCTTGGTCACCTGTAAATACTACACCTGGGACTACTTGCAGGTATTGTGCTAAGTCAGCTTGGCCGCCAACAGTTGGCAACCTATTCATGCTCTTAGTGGTGACCTTTACTACAGAAGTAGTAGGGTCAACTAATGCAGTTTGCCGCTCTGCTGAGATTACTGCTCCAGTTAATTCATAGGAGGCCTTTTTCAAAAATAGTTTTTTATTAACAACCTCACTACTCTTAATTTCAACTGCCATTCTCAAGGTGTCAAAACCCATATAACTCACCATAAGATAATAATTACCTTTAGGAATTTGAGAAATGGTAAAATATCCATTTACATCAGTAACTGCTCCGTATGTAGTGCCTTGTAAATAGACATTGGTATATAAAACCGGCTGGCCACTTGACTTTTCAAATACAGAACCTCTAATAGTACCACTCTGAGCCATTGATAAAAATGGTGCTGATAGTATGAAGAACAGAAGTATATATTTACGATAATTTGCTTTTGTCATTACTTTTTCAATTTCTTATTACCTTGTAAACATCATATTATAAACGGATTAAGGGCTCTATTAAACGAGAGTAAAAATGAAAATAATATTTCATAATGTATGTTTTGATATTTAGTCAAGTATTATTGTGTGCGCGTCAAAATTACAAATAATAGATGTATTTAAACAAAAAAAGTTGCACAATGTGCAACTTTTTTATTTTATATCATAATAGCATCAGCAAGAAAACTACGTATATTTGTGTCTTTGATAAGAAAATGTCAAAGACAAGGCTTTTGAAGTTTTTGAAACCAAGGAGTTTACATTTGTAAATGACTGTTTCAAAAACAAAAATAACGCAGTACAGAGCGTAGCGAAATCATGAACACAATAAGAATAAACACGATGTGAATAATTTGGCGTTTTCTTGCAAAGACTAACTAAGGTAGTAAATCCTATATATCTTATTAAAATGCTCTTCTTTTTTTTGGTTTCGGAGGCTGTGCTGCTTCTTTAGCTTTTGATTCTGCCAGTTGTTTCTTTCTTGCTTGCTTCAGCATATATTTATTTGTAAAGTCCTCACCGGGCTTAATAAGTATTGCAACAACTAATTTCAATCCTAATCCTACCCAGAAATTATCAGGAAAAGCATCATCAATTATTGGCTCAATAAATACTTCAGAAACAATAAAAAGGCTAATAACAATAATCATTACAATAGTTCCAGCTCTTCTACCAATCTTGGCTTCAGTTAATTGGTCTATTGTCTCATTTAACTGATTATTCAAATCATTAAGCTGAATATTAGAACTTTCAAGAGCATCGTTTGTTTTATTAAGTTTCCTCTGCAAACGGTCACTAATCTTGGTAATAATTTTCACCTGATCAATGAGTTCCTCATAGTTTTCCACAAGCTTCTTAAATTCCATTTGTAATTCAATTTTGGAATATTCGCTTTTCTTCAGAAAATCTTTGCTTTGCTCTAGATTCTCAATCTCATTCTGATATATACTCTGCTTAGCCATTCAATATTATTATTATTATTCTTCTTCTATTGAAATTATTTCAAAAGGCAAACCACTAACGTCCTCATAATCCTCACCAGTTTCCATCATTTCTTCATCATCCTCTTCGTAATACCATTCTACAAGCACATCTTTATCATCTTTTAATACGGTCTTCAATCTTTTCAGGATTTCTAAGATATACTTTGATGAGCTAGTATTAAAATACTCAAGGTTAATTTTTGCAATAACTTTATCTGGTGCTTGTGCACTAAATTCATCTAACCAGTTTAATACTGGGTTAAAAAATTCGAATGTATTTTCGGGTATTGATCGACCAGATAGTTTTAAAATACCTGTATTAGCATCAAAATCAATTTCAGGGGTTTGCTTCGTACCTTCTATTCTTAAGTTATCCATTGTCAAATAATTTATATTCTATTAATAATTGCTTTAATAATCAATGATTTATTTTTTTTCTTTTTTCTTTGCTACCTTAACTTTTAAGTCGAAGAATGATAATTCATCATTCACCACCTTAAAATTATATCCTAATTTCTGTCCAGATTTACGTGCCATATCAATCATACCAAGATCAGCACCCCCCTTATCAGAAATCCTATTATTATCTAGTATTTGGCGATAATACTGTCTCAGTTCATCTTTCGAAAGGGAGTTAACTCTATCAATACGCTCTTGCAAGGGTTTTATTTCCTTGCTTTTAATGAAATTCCCAGTAAGAATATAATAATAATCATTATCATAAGACAGCTCTAGCATTGCCCTCCGAGTGTCCAATTCACCATCAACCTCTGCTTCGGCATGGTGATATAGATTCTGCATACATTCTACAAGAACATTAAAAATCTTCTTTCTAACATTTCCTTTTTCTGAGACAGAATCCAAACTGGTTTCCATTATCTGCAAAACCATATTAATAATATCTGATGTTATTTCGCCCTTAAATGATAACATAATCTGGTTATCCATCATTTCACGAAATTTTTCATATGTATTCATAGTAATAGTTTTATGAATTATATTAAGGCACTAATTTACAATAATTATCTTTCCAAAATAAAAAATTATTAAAAGCATATTCCAATAACCAATACATCATCTATTTGCTCATGAACGCCACGCCATGTTACAAACTGATCCTCAAGGGAATTAAGCGCATCCTCTGGCTTCGAATATGGTAAGTTTAATAATAACTCTTTGAAACGTTTTGACATAAATTTCTTTCCTTTTTCGCCACCAAATTGATCAATATACCCATCTGTTGTAACATATATTGAGTCACCCTTTTCCAATTGAATAGTTTTTGTGGTAAAATTCAAGTTCATTCGCTCTGAAATACCAATTGGCATTCGGTCAGCTTTTACTTCAATTAATCTATCTGAATAAGTTGAATAATTAAAATCATAATCTAAATTTGCCTTGTCTATTGGATTTGCCTTTATAATATATAAGGAGTTATATGCTCCTGAATAATGTACAATTCTATTCTCCGGCTCAATAGAAAGCAGTGCAATATCCAAACCGTCTTTAGCTTGCACATCTCCACTTTGCTTCAGGTCATTTACAATATCATGTCGCATATGGTCAAGAATACGTGCAGGATCGGTAATCTGCTTTTCTTTAACAATCTTATTAAGTGAACTTATGCTAATCATACTCATAAACGCTCCCGGCACTCCATGACCTGTACAATCTGCTGCTGCAATTATAAGCCTATCATTATGGAAAGTATTCCAATGGAAGTCACCACTTACAATGTCCTTTGGTTTATAATAAATAAATGAAGAACTCAATAACTCTTTCATCATCTTTTGTGGTGGCATAATCGCTCGCTGTATTCTTTGAGCATAATTAATACTGTCAGTGATATCCTTATTCTTTTTTGCTAATAAATCATTCTTTTGCCTTACCTCAATGGTTCGCTCTTGAACCTTCTTTTCCAATTCGGCCTTTTCCTGCAATAATTGCTTCTCACGAACCTTAACAAATAGTACTACACTAACCACAAGTACAATAATTACAATTGCATAAAACCATAATGTTTGCCAAAATGGAGGATTTATTGTAAACGTAAATTCCTGAGGTTGCGAGTTCCAAACATTATAGTTATTACGAGCAATCACTTGAAAAGTATAATTTCCCGGGGGTAATGCAGGATAATTGGCATAAGTTTGTTGAGTAATTGGTTGCCATTCTGTTTCTGCACCCAGAAGCCTTACTTTATAAGCAACTTTAGAAGCGTCGGTTATACATAATGATTTATAATCAATTAATATAGAATTCTCGATATGACCAAGACTCATCTCCTTTTTAACCTTTCTTTCTTCCAAATTTATTCTTAATTTGGTAATCTTAGTAAATGGAGGCAGATTATTCACCTTTAATAAACTGGGGCTAATCCGGGTCACACCTTCAGCTGTTCCACTCCATATATCTCCATTAATGTCTTTGAAAAATGCATTCGGCTTAACTTCTATCCCTATAAAACCTTCCTTTGCTTGAAAAGACCAAAGCTTATCTGTAGCTAATACTAGCTTATTTAGCCCCATATTTGTACCTATTAGCAAATCACCATTTTCATCAGAACTTATTGCTGTAATTAAATTCGATAGCAATCCATCATCAATACTATAGTGCATTTTAAGCTTTTTATCGCTGAAATGCATAAGACCCATACCTTCTGTTCCTATCCACAAATCTTGCTCATTTCCAAATATACAAGTGGGTGTCATTTCCACTCCCAAATCGTATAATTCAAAATTAATTCCTTCCAATTTAGTAATCCCTTTTCCTCTATGTCCTATCCATAGTATTCCATTATCATCACAATACAATACTGAGATATCATTATTCTGTAGGTTATCTCTTTGTCGAAACATTGCCACTTGATTACTATCAGGATCAAAATAAATTAAACCATCATAGGAGCCTATCCACAATCCTCCCTCTTTATCAAATTCTAATGCTGTAATATTATTAGAACCATTAGTTGCTTGAGATAGATAAGTATTAGGCCGATATGGATAACCAATTTTATTTTCATTAATATTATAATAACTCAATCCACCACCCCAAGTTCCTATCCACTGATTACCGTATTTATCTTTTTTAATAAATCTAATATCGTCGGATTGTAAGTAAATACCATCTTGTTTTATAAATGAGGTTTCGTAATTACCATCCGCATTTTTAGCATAATGAATTAATCCTACATTAGAACCAAACCAATAATCTTCATCAATTCCTTTTGAAACTGCTTGTATTTGCATAGCTTTTTCATCAATAAACTTTTGATAATGAAGAAAAGCTGAACCTTTAAAAATAGATATTCCTTTTGAGTATGTTCCAATTAGTATATTACCTTCTATATCTCCTGAAATACATTTCACCTTATCCTCAGGAAGTCCATTTTGCTCGCTAAAGCTTGTAATTATATTGTCTTTAAAGTGAGAAATACCTCCTCCGAATGTAGAAATCCAAATGGTAGAATCTCTGGCAACAAATATATCGCTGACAAAATTATGACCAAGCCCATCTCTTTTATCAAAAATCCTTGGCTTGGTATTTATATCTTTATAATAATATAGGCCTCCATTAAATGTCCCTACCCAAATACCCATATCATTATCTTCAACAACTTTTATTATTTGAAAATACTGAGGCCAAGCATAGAACTGCTCATTTACAAATTCATATTCCTGAATATTTGCATTATAAAATTTTACTCCATAGCGAGTTACAAACACCATTCCTAGGCTCTTGGTATTTGCCATGGAAAAGATAATATTCCCTAAACCATCCTTAGCAGCAAAATGCTCGCTAACACTTATTGTTTCACTATTCGGGTTATCGATACGGTAAACACCATTATCGTAGGTTGAAATCCAGATTCTATTTTTATTATCAGCAACAATATCCGTTATATCTCCCTTAACACTATCGAGGTTTACTGTTTCAAATTTATGATTTCGGTATATAGATACGTTTCCTGAAAGATGGCCTATCCAAATAGTACCCATACTATCTTCGTATAATGCACTAACACCAAATGGAGATATTCCATCATCAATAGTGAAATTAGTAAACTCATTGCCATCGAAGCGAGAAAGTCCACTTGTAGTACCCAACCAAATATATGCATCTGAAGATTGCAAGATTGCTCCAATTTTAGGATGCCCAAGGCCTTCTTTAACGCTATAATCATCGAAATAATAATACTGAGAATAAGTTGTTGTTGAAAAAGCTAACCCAAAGAAAATAAAAAATATGGGTAGGACAAAACTAATTAATCTTTTATGCATAGGACCTAGGTTTAATAAAAAAAGAAAAGAGAAAGTCAATGACTTTCTCTTTTAATATTTTGTGTAATAATCTTACTTACGAATAAAGAAGAAGGTGCCGTTTTCATCGGCTAATCCATCAATTTTACCAAATTGCGGTTCTTGTTGTTTGTTCTTACTAACAGCTTTTTTTACCTGCATTACTATACTCTCAATATCAATACATGAATTAGGATTATGTATAAGTGAATTGGCAAAGGTTTTAGTAAATTGAGAATTATCTGAGGCAAGTTCATTTCCTGCAGAAGAAAATACCTGTGAAGATTTAAACTTTGTTGCCTTCCAATCAGAGCAATCCCTTTGTGTTATATCCGAGCGCATTGCTTGATAGAACGATGGGCCAGACTCACAAGCATCAGTAATTACCAATGTATGAGTTACCACACTACTATATCCCTGCATTGCTGCTTTTAATGCACTGATATTATAATAAGTAAATTCATCATCAGTTTTTCCATCTACAGGAACCCAATAACCGGTATTATTTAAGAATTTACCATGACCAGCATACCAAACAATTATAGAGTTTACATGATTTTTAATTATCATATCTCTCAACTCAATGGAGAAGAACTTTTCCATTTGAGATTTTGACATATTCCTTTTATGAATTACATTATTAATATTATACTTTGATAGAGCAGACTTCATCATTGAAATATCTTTGGTGGGTCCACCTAATGATGCAAAAGTTTCGTATTTAGAGTTTTCAATAAAAATCACCCATGTTTTACCCATTGGGTTATCAGCAGCAATAGCAGCTCCTTCGCGATTAAGCATATATTGCTTGATGGTTTTGTTTCCAAAAATATCTTCAACTTCTATTGTAATAATCTTTTTGTTTACAATACTAATAGTAGCAGCAAAAGAAGGGTTAAGTGTTGAAGGAATATAGCTTGCATAAACACTATCAATCATTATCTTTGCAATACGACTATCATCAGCAATTGTACCTTCAATATATAAGCTTGGATCATCAGATTCTAAATAAATCTGTCCATCATCAGAAGCAACAGGCGTCACTAGGTAAATAGATGGTTTTCCTATTTCTGTCCATTGTATTGGGAATATACCTGTTCGTACATTATCATAAATATCTGAAGCAACAAATTTAATTTCTGTAATATCTTTTACTGGAATCTCAATAATAAATTCATTTTTCTTTGATGTTGAATCAAAAACCACATCAACACCATTTATTGTAAATGTTTTTATTGCACTAATATCATCAACCTGTCCTACTATCTTTTGAAGTTCACTTCCTTTAATTACCTGAATTTGTTTGTCATCAGTAACTGTTGGAGAAGTCAATACCAATACTGGCTTATCAATCTCTCTTTTTAACTCAAATAATCGTTTATGAGCATCTGCAAGCATTGCAATGGCAGTAGCATCTGTCAAATTAAAACCATCCAATTTTTCATAATCTGCTATTGCTTTATCGTTGCTATGGATTGCTTCGTAAGAGGCAGCACGATTAAAATATGCTTGATAATAATCTTTATCAATATCGATTACACTCGTATAATCATTAATGGCGTTTATATGCTGCTTAAAATCGAAATAGGCATCACCTCTTTTAAAATAAACATCTTTAATATAGTCAGCCTTAGGGTATAATACTATTATCTGCGACAAATCATTTATTGCGCTTAGGTAATCTACTTTTTTGAAATATGCTAGAGAACGAATCCAGTAAGCATCCTTACAACGCTGATCAATACCTAAAGCGGAATTAGCAGCAGAAATACTTTGATCAAATAAATTTTGGTGATAATATGCATTTGCAATACCAATATAACCATCAATATTTTTAACATCCTCGCCTATTGCCATTTGGTAATAGTCTTGAGCCTGCTTATATTCCTTCTTAGCATACAAAATCTCTGACTTATCATAATATGTTTGATAGGTTTTCTTTATATCAACAGCTTTACTAGCAGCTTCTAAGGCCTCATCTAATTTGTCAATATGATATAGAGAACGTATTTTAAGGTGATGTGCATCAAGCATTTTTTTATCATTCACCAAAGCTTTATCTGCAAACTTAATTGTCATTTCATACTTCTTGAGCATAAATGCATATTCTGCTGTTTTATAAGCATATTCCTCTTCCTTTGGTTCAAGGGTTGATGCTCTTTCATAGTCTACTAATGCATCTTCAAATTTATTCAGTTTTATGCTTGATTCTGCACGAGCAATATATGCTTTTACATAAGTTGGATCCATGTCCAAGGCTTTTGTATAATTATCAATAGCATCTTGATACTTACCACTTTCCTGAAAGGTGGCAGCAGTTTTATAAAACTTTTTTGCACTTTGAGCATTAACTGAAACTGCAAAAAGTATTATAGACAAAAAAAGTAAGCTAAATGTTTTCATCGCAATAGTATTTAAATGATTTTAGTTTTCTAAGTTTTCTTTGAAGCCACAAAGATAAAGCAAATAGAAATTTTTTCCTAATTTTTTGACAATAAGTTATTATATTGACCCATAAAAACGTAAAATACCCGAAAACAACTAGCTATTTTCGGGTAAAACACCTAAAGTAGAGCTTCAGAAGTTTTTAATCACTATCTGTTAATTACTTAACACATTATAGATTTAGGAAAAACTTGGAAAAACCCTGTTCTGTACAATAATGTAATAATCGATTATTTACAAAATCATATATGACAATTCATATAATACGAACATTTTGAAACTGAAGGCGGATGGGTCAAGCTAAAAATCTGGGGGATTGTTATCAAAAAGAGTTATTATGGGTAATCGTGAAACTTAGGTGGAGTATTAAATATTCACGATTATAGCAATATAAGAATCAACACGATTCCTTAAAAATGATGATTTTTCTTGCTTTTCCTTTTTTAGCGTAAAAAAGGAACAAAAAAACACCCGCTAGGCAAGAATT
>JAOZKO010000029.1 GCA_029935325.1 Bacteroidales bacterium | reverse complement strand
GTACGAGCGACTAAAAGGAGGTCCCGATGGCTATCGGGATTATATGTTTTAGAAAGATTCACTTATTTTTAGTAATTCTTGCCTAGCGGGTGTTTTTTTGGTCCTTTTTGGAGTTTATACTGAGTGTAGCCGAAGTGTTAAAAAAGGATAATAAGAAAGTAATATTATTTGTATTGAATAGTATTAGATATTTAAAATGTTATGGTGTTGAATATTTAATACTCACTCTAGTATTTATGATGATGCATAATTATCACTAATTTCAGTTTTCAAATTCATTACTAAAAGAACTATCTTTGACCACTAATTATTTTTTGAAAATTTTACTTAATGAAGATACTAGTTACAGGTGGTTTAGGATATATTGGAGCTCATACAGTTGTGGAGCTACAAGCAGCAGGATATGAAGTGATTATTGTTGATAATCTGTCGAATACTCGCATTGCTGTTTTGGATAAAATAGAGCAAATAAGCGGCATTCGCCCTCAATATTCTAATTTTGATTTGGCAGATCGCAATGCTTGCTTTGATTTCTTTAAAAACACTAAAAACATTGAGGGAATTATTCACTTTGCAGCATATAAAGCTGTGGGGGAATCTGTTCAAAAGCCAATAATGTATTATCATAATAATATTGGTTCGTTGATAAATATAATGGAGAATATGGAATTGCATAATATTCCAAATCTTGTGTTTTCCAGTTCTTGTACTGTTTATGGTCAGCCTGATGAGTTGCCTGTAACCGAGCAAGCACCTCGCAAGCCTGCTATGTCGCCCTATGGAAATACCAAGCAGATTGCTGAAGATATTATCCGCGATACCATATACTCTTCAAAGCTAAAAAGTATTGCCTTAAGATATTTTAATCCTGTAGGTGCACACGAAACTGCGCTTATTGGTGAATTACCACTTGGTGTTCCAAATAATCTAATGCCTTTTATTACCCAAACTGCTTCTGGCATTCGCCAACAGCTCAGTGTGTTTGGTGAGGATTATAATACTCCCGACGGAACTGCAATTCGGGACTATATTCATGTAGTGGATTTGGCAAAAGCCCATGTAATTGCTGTTAAAAGAATGATTGAAAAAACAGGTAAATTAGATTTCGAAATCTTTAATCTGGGTACAGGCAATGGTTTTTCGGTATTGGAAGTAATAAAATCTTTTGAAAAAGTTTCTGAAAAAAAATTAAACTATAAAATCGTTGATCGACGCGAAGGAGATATTGAAAAAGTGTGGGCAAATACTGATTTTGCAAATATGGAGTTAGGATGGAAAGCTGAAAAAAGCTTAGATGAAATGACCCTTAGCTCATGGAATTATCAATTAGAATTAGACAAAAACAATTAAAATATATAAAGCATGAAAACTATCATAATTACTGGAGGAGCAGGTTTTATCGGCTCTCATCTTATCCGTTTGTTTGTAAACAAATATCCTGATTATAAAATCATTAACCTTGATAAATTAACTTATGCAGGTAATTTAGCCAATCTAAAGGATGTGGAAAAAATGCCTAATTATGAGTTTGTAAAAGCTGATATTGTTGATGCCGATCATATGTTCGAAATCTTTGATAAATACCAGCCTGATGGAGTAATTCACCTTGCTGCCGAATCGCATGTTGATAGAAGCATTGCTAATCCTAATGAGTTTATTTTCACAAATATAGTAGGAACAACTAATCTATTAAATGCTGCCCGTAAAACTTGGGGCGATAAACTTGATGATAAGTTATTTTACCATGTGAGTACTGATGAGGTTTATGGTTCTTTGGGCGAAACCGGTTTCTTTGTTGAAACTACAGCTTATGACCCTCGCAGCCCTTATTCAGCTTCAAAAGCTAGTAGCGATCATTTGGTTAGAGCCTACGGACATACCTTTGGATTACCGAGTGTAATTTCCAATTGTTCTAATAATTATGGATCGTATCAGTTTCCTGAGAAGCTTCTGCCTTTGTTTATCAATAATATCAGAAATAAAAAAGCCCTACCCGTATATGGCAAGGGAGAAAACATCCGCGATTGGCTGTGGGTAGAGGATCATGCACGTGCTATTGATGTGATTTATCATCAGGGAAAAGTAGGTGATACCTATAATATTGGTGGACATAATGAGTGGACCAATATTGACTTGATAAAGCTAATGTGCAAAATAATGGACAGTAAATTGAATCGCAAAGAGGGAGAAAGCGAGCAGCTAATTACTTATGTAAAAGACCGTGCTGGACATGATATGCGATATGCCATTGACTCTAGCAAATTGCAAGATGAACTAGGCTGGACTCCTTCACTTCAGTTTGAAGAAGGACTTGAAAAAACTATAGATTGGTATCTTGAAAGCGATGAGTGGATGAATGAGGTAACTTCTGGTGACTACCAAAAGTATTATGACGAAATGTATAAAAATCGATAAGTAAAATACTAATGCAGCGAAAAATCAACCCACAATATTGCGAGAATTTTAAATTTTATAGCCCCTGGAAAACCCGTGAAGTAATTATTGGCAATTTGAAACTTGGTGCCAATAATCCTATACGATTACAGAGCATGTCCAGCTGCAACCCAATGGATACTCAAGCAAATGTGGAACAGGCTATCAGAATAATTGAAGCTGGTGGTGAGATGGTTAGATTTACTGCTCCTGCCGTAAAAGATGCTGAAAACCTAGAAAATATTCATAAAGAATTGCGAGCAAGAGGATATTCTGCACCTCTTGTGGCTGATATTCATTTCAACCCTAAGGCAGCTATGACAGCTGCTGATTATGTGGAGAAGGTTAGAATAAACCCTGGGAATTATGCTGAAATTAGCAAAAGCAAAATCAATTATAGTGCAGAGGAATATGAAAATGCGCTAAACAGCATTGAAATAAAATTTGTTGAACTTTTAGAAAAATGCAAGGCAAATAATGTTGCAATCCGCATAGGTTCAAACCATGGATCACTTTCGCAGCGAGTAATGGATCGCTATGGCGATACTCCGCTAGGAATGGTGGAAGCGGCTATGGAATATTTAAGGATAGCCATAAAGCATGAGTTCTTTGATATTGTACTGTCGATGAAGTCTAGCAATATACGTATAATGGTACAAGCCTACCGGATGTTAGCCTCTAGAATGCGTGATGAAAATATGAATTTCCCATTGCATCTAGGAGTAACAGAAGCTGGTGAAGGTGAGGATGGTAGAATAAAGTCGGCGGCAGGAATTGGAGCTCTTTTGGAAGATGGCCTGGGAGATACTATTCGGGTTTCCTTAACCGAAGATCCAGAATTTGAAATACCCGTTGCAAAACTTATTACCGATAGATATCAGAATAGGAAAACGGGAGAAAACACAGCAGAAATAGGCGAATTGCCTTATAACCCATACGAATACTCAAGGCGTAAAAGCAGAGAAATAAGTAAGATAGGTGGTAATACAGAAATCACAGTACTTACTTACGATTGGATAGTGGATTATTGCAGCGCTGAAAACGAAATTGAAGCTGAAGAAATATTTATTTATAAGGAAGATGACAGTATCGAGGATGTTTCATATTTGTCATTGCAGGAATATATTGAAGAGGGTCCTTTGCCTTTAGAATACTTTGTAAAAGTATGTTATGAGGATTTTCAGAATGGGATGATAAATCAAATTCCGAGAGCAGCAAAAGTGGTATTAGTATTTGAAGAGAAGGGGGCGTTTTGCGTGCATAAATTCCGCTTAATGTTTATTGAAATGATGGAAATGGGATTAGATTTTCCGGTTATTCTCAAGCGCAATTATACAGGATTAAGAGAGGAGGAATTGCAGATTAATGCAGCAATAGATTTTGGCGCATTATTAGTGGATGGACTTGGTGATGGAATATGGATTAGTGGAGATATTTCGCAAGAGAGAATTAATGAAATTTCACTAGGGATATTGCAAGCTGCTCGATCTCGGATTTCAAAAACAGATTTTATTTCTTGCCCAAGCTGTGGACGAACATTATTTAATATACAAGAGGCTACCTCAAAAATTAGAGAAAGAACATCACACCTTAAGGGGCTAAAAATTGCTATTATGGGCTGTATTGTAAACGGTCCTGGCGAAATGGCTGATGCCGATTATGGCTATATCGGTGCTGGTTTTGAAAAGGTAAATCTATATAAAGGAAAAGAAGTTGTGAAAAAAGGCATCCCCGAGCAAGAAGCTGTGGAAGCGCTGATTGGATTGATTAAATCGCATGGCGATTGGATTGAGGAGGGGTGAGACCTGGAGACCTGGAGACTTGGAGACTTGGAGAAAAGGAGATTGGGAGATTGGGAGACTTGGAGAACAGGAGAAAGGGAGAAAAAGGGAGAGAAGTTGAGAGTTGAAGAAATTGAGAGTTAGAGAAATTGAGAGGTTTTGCAGGGCACGTGAAGCCTTCGCTATGTCCGCTGAACAAATGAGCGAAGCCTTCACTTTTGGGTTGGGAGGTTGGAAGTTAGGAATAAAAATCTGCGTTAATCCATTTAATCAGCGTTATCTGTGTTCTTTGAGTGACCTACTATTTCAATCGACTTTTTAAATCTCCAAAATCAAATTTCCAAGGGCCTTTTTCGGTTTCATATTTTAAGGCTTCTTTCAGCATTTTATCAAAAGTAATATTATTAACCTCCTTTGCTCCCATTCGCAGCGAATGTGCATTTGTAACTTGTGAATCTATAAAGTGAAATCCTTTCTCGCTTAACATTTCTGAAAGAGCAAATAGTGCCACCTTTGATACGTCTGGTAAAAGATGAAACATTGATTCGCCAAAAAAGGCCTTTCCTAAAGAAATGCCATAGAGTCCACCCACCATTCTTCCTTCCAAATAAACCTCTACAGTATGCAGGTATCCCATTTCAAATAGGATATTATAGGATGCTGCTATTTCTTCCGAAATCCAAGTGCCTGGTTCACCACTTCGATGGATAGATGCACAATGCTCTATTACATATTCGAAATTTGTATCGAGCTTTATTTCAAAGGGATATTTCCGAATTGTTTTTGCTAGGCTTTTGCTTATTTTTATTTCTCCGGGGGTATAGATTGGACGAAAGGGGCTTGCCCACCACATTATTTCATCATCAGGATTAAACCAAGGAAAAACACCCAAGGAGTATGCTAAGAGCAAGCGATCAACACTTAAATCACCCCCAACAGCTAATAGCCCATTGTCTTCGGCTAATAGCGGATCTGGAAATCGTAATTCTTCGCTTAGTAAAAAAACCATTTCTCTTATTAAATCTAGTTTGGAAGTTTAAAAATATAATACACATTGAAAGTAGGAAACCATCCATATTTGCGCATAGTTTCTTGCAAACTTTCATTAGTTAACTCACTTATGGGAGTAATATACCGATAGTCGGATTGTAAATTATGATGCGAAAAAATGGTTTTGTTTACTGCTAATTCTAACCTTAGTTCGTGAATAGAGTTGGGTATTGGAACAATTTTACCAAAAATAAATCCTAAATTTACATAATTAGTATTAAGGGTTAGTGGTTTGGTGCTTTGAAATTTAGATATTGGTCCAAGAGGAATAGACCCAGAATTCAAATCCACACCAAAAGCATTATTTATAACTTCATCATCAATATCTCTTTTCAATAAATTCATCCATTGCACACTTAAAGCGCCATAATACCGTCGATTATCAGAGCCAAAATAATAATGAAAACCAACATCAAGTCCTGCACCAATGGAAAATGGTTCTTCTAAAATAGCAGTAATATTAGGATCTGCGCCAAAAAGATTCATATAACCAATAGGAACACTTGAAAATGGAATAGTAATAAATTGTGTACTAATATGCATACCAAGTCTATTGCTAAAGCGCTGATAATAACCAACATCATAGGAGTACGGGATTTTCATACCTAATCTTAAGGCTTGGTCTCCAACCTGAGCAGAGGCTATATTGGGTTTTATTAGTAGAAATAAGCTACCAAAAGCCAATAAAATAAAAATGCGTTTAACCATCATAATACAATAATTTATAATAGCCGGTAAAGATAGAAATAAAAGGGTTCTTTTGCCCACATCAATTATCTTTGAAAAAAATAAATTAGCATATTGTTGTTTCCAAAAAAATTGTATTTTTGCAGTCCATTAAAAGAGATGGTCTCGTGGCCGAGCGGCTAGGCTGGGCTCTGCAAAAGCTCCTACAGCGGTTCGAATCCGCTCGAGACCTCATCAAAATCCCAATATTTCGAAGAAATATTTGGGATTTTTTTATGCCCCAAAGCCAAGCAAACTTGAGCTTTGGGACATAAAAAAATCACACATTTTTTGCAAAGCAAAAAAGGGATTTTGATGTACCCAACATTACCCGTCGTGAAGGATCGGCGAATCCGAATTTTCGGATGAGCCAATCCAATAAAAAGAATGACGACCAAAGAGAGTCAGTCCACAGACATTATAACTAAAACTATTTTTTTATCACCAATTTAAACTCCTTTTTAACTTCGTTAGAATAAACCTCAATAAAGTAAACTCCAGCAGCTTCTTTTAGTTCAAACTGATAGCTTTTAGTATTGATATCTTCCTTTTCATAAACCAACTGCCCATTTGAATTAAGTACTTTAATTGTAACATCTTTTATATTACCCAGCTCAATATTTACTAAACCATTACTTGGATTAGGAAAAATTGATACATTCTTTAGAAATGAGTTCTCTTTCAAACTCACGCTTGAAATTGTAATGCAAGCTGAGGTATCTGTACATCCGTTTTCTGTTACTTCCACAGCGTAATTGCCATTAGCTGTTGCGGTGAAAGATTGCCCTGTTTCACTGGGAATTATTGCATAATTACTTCCACAATCTAGCCATTGGTAGCTTGCTCCTGAGGTGTTTGCAGTAATGCTTGGGTCGGAGGTTGTGATAGTGGCATCGGCAGTATTGATAGTTAAATTTAATGTGATAACAGAATCGCATCCTGCTGCATTAATCAAAGTATCTGTGGCTGTATTATTACTTGTGGTATAGGTTATTCCATTTGTCCAGGTGTAGGAATTGCAGGCTGTTAGGGTGTCAGTACTCGTGCTTGAACTATTAATTGTTAATTTAAGTGTTACTATTGAGTCACAGCCTAATATATTAACAAAAGTATCTGTAGCTATGTAATTGCTAGTATAATACGTTATACTGTCTGTCCACATATATGAATCACATGTCGTAATTATATGCATACCTGTGTTTGAATTAATTGTAAGGTTTAATGATACTATAGAATCAAGCCCAACACTGTTAACCAAAGTATCTGTAGCCGAATTATTGCTACTAGTATAGGTTATTCCATTTATCCATGTATAAAAATTGCAAGCAACTATAGAATCATATCCATAAGTCACTCCTGTAGTATTTCTATATAAATGTGAAATAGCGCCAGTATTACTCATTCCAGAAATTAACACATCAACATCACTATCACCATCAATATCTGCAATTGCAATTGAACCAATCTCTATACCAACAAAAGGCAGGTTACTAACAACAGTGTAGCTCCCAGTGCCATTATTTGAATAAAGAGAAGTTGTTCGTTGATTAGAGCTATTTCTTCCTGATATTATTACATCCTGATCATTATCATTATCAAAATCAGCAAATAAAACATTAGAATAATTATCTACACCAACAAAAGGTGTTCCTAAAGATAAGGTATAAATACCATTTCCATTATTTTTATACAGTTTTGCTATTGGAATGCTGCCTGTACTACCTGTTATTAATACGTCTTGGTCGTTATCATTATCAACATCAGCAAAGGCAATAGCACCTTCTTTTACTCCAACAAAAGGAGTATTAGCTACAAGAGTATATGATCCAAGTCCATTGTTTTTATAAAGTTTTGATATATTTTGACTATTTCCATCTGTGCCCGTAATTAATAAATCTTGATCGTTATCACCATCAATATCTGCGTATGCCACAGCACTGTTTTTCACAGCGATTAAAGCATTCGTTGCTGCATATCCATAAGCTCCTGAACCATTATTTTTATATATTTTTGCAATAAGATAATAAATGCCTGATATAACATGCTCTTTACCTACAATAACCACATCTTGGTCATTATCATTATCTACATCCACAAAAATAACCTCACCGGGAATTACCCCATTGAAAGGAGAATAGGGTACAAAATTAAAAGTGCCGGCACCATTATTTTTATGCAATGATGTAGTATAACCTATTACAATAAAATCTTGGTCAGAATCATTATCAATATCACAAAAGGAAACTGAAGCACGGCCATTTCCTAAAGTTGAATAGCCTGTATCAATAGAATATACTCCAAATCCATTATTTGTGTAAATTTTCCTTTTAAAGCCTACTTGGGTGCCTACAATTATCAGGTCACTATCGTTATCATTATCAATGTCTGCAAAAGCAGCATCACAATCAGATGCTCCAATAAGTGGTGGGGGCGCAGCAATAGAATAATTACCACTCCCATCGTTGATGTATAGTTCTGAAATTTTGCCATTGGAAGTTTTTCCGCTTATTACTAAATCTTGATCAGAATCATTATCAACGTCAATAAAGGCTATAGAGCTTAATCCAACGTCAACAATTGGAGGTGATAATACCTGATTGAAAATCCCAATTCCATTGTTTTTATATAATAAAGTGCATTCCGTAATTGAGTCAAAACCAGTAATTAAAATATCTTGGTCCAAATCATTATCAATGTCTGAGAAAGCTATTGTACCATTATGCACACCAGTTAATGAGGTTAGGTTACTTGGTACAAAATTACCATTGCCATTATTAATATATAATTCACAAACATCAATATTAGCATTATTTAAGCCAGATATCATTACATCTTGGTCATTATCATTATCAATGTCTGCAAAAGCTATAGAACTCAAGCTTACTCCTGTAAAATTAGAAGCTGTAATCAATGTAAATAATCCATTACCATTATTAAAATACATTTTTGCAATATATTGCCCTGTATTATTTTCACCTGTAAGCATAAGGTCCAAATCATTATCGTTATCAACATCTATAAGTTCTAAAGAACCCTTTTTAACTCCTTCGAAAGGCGTTCCTGTTACTAATGAAAAAACACCACTGCCATTATTTTCATATAACTTTGTAATACACAAACCCGCATTATTTTCTCCTGAAACTATTATATCTTGATCATTATCATTGTCAATATCTCCAAAAGAAATATCTGAATAATCAACACTATCAAATGGAGTCCCTGTGATTAAAGTGAATGTTCCAATCCCATTATTTAAATAAAGTTTAGATATGCGCCCTAGTAAGTAATTTGAGCCCGTTATTGCCACATCTAAGTCTCCATCATTATCGATATCAGAAAATGATGCAGAACCATTTTTAACAGGGGTAAACATTGTTGGGACTTGAAAATAATTTCCTACTCCATCATTTATATATAAATATGCAAATTCAATAATTGATTCGCCAGTAATTAAAACGTCTTGGTCGTTATCATTATCTATATCAGCAACAGCTATTGTACTATTTTGAACATCATAAAAATTAGCTATATTTGAAACAGCTGGCAATACTTGTTCAAACGCAATATTCTGTCCAAATGATACACCAATACTAAGACTTAATAGGATTATTAAATATGTATTTTTCATGCTTCTTTAATGTAAATTGAGTCAAATAGATATTTCTTTTGTTGTTGTTTTTTATGTAAAATCAGTTATAAAAACTATCCTACTTTAATTTCCCCCAAAAATAGGTTTTATTTTAATAGATTAAAAATATATTTCGAGATTCATTAAACACTTTATTTTGTGATAAACTAACTCACGAAAAGAAAAAATCCAATCAAACTAATAAATTCCCTACTTTTGATAAAATTATAAACCAAAGAATATTAAACTCCAAATGACCAATAATAATAGCGTAAACCTTATTTACAAATTCACAAAATCCTATTGGAGTTTGGGGATATTGGCAGTGTTTTTCTTTTTTCTAAGCTTTGTGTTTTCACAGTTTTATACTAGCTCCTTGGGGAATAAGTATGAGCAGGACAAATTCCAAGATGGAATAGATCAGGTATTGGAGAATATGGATGAGCTTAAGCAGGAGCTGGAGAATCTCCCTGATGACTTTGTGTTTTTTGATAAAGATATTTTACAAAAAGCTGATGATGATAATATCCAGGCATTTGTTTTTTATAATAATTCTTTAAAGGCGTGGACTGATAATGACTATTTGATAGACCACGCTTTTGATGCTAATAAAACCTATTTGGAAAAAACTGAAAATGCTTATGTTTTAGTTCGAGACTATGTATTTCCTAAATATTCGTTACGGCTCACTTTTCCTTTAATGACAAATTATAGAATAGAAAATGAGTATTTGAAAAATGAGCTAAATCCAATATTCGGAATTATAAAAAACATATCATTAAGCACTGATAAGAACAAGGGTGTAGCTTTTTACTCACCTTCGGGAAAGTTTTTATTTAGCGGTATTTGGGCGCAAAACAACACCCCTACTTATATCGGATATAGTGTATTGTTTGTTTTATATATTCTTGCTATAATTCTGCTATTCGCTTTTTTCCAACAGTCTTATAAAAACTGTTTAAGCTCATACTTATGGCGGTTTATTAGTCTGAGTTTATCGGTATTGGTTGTTACCATCATTTTGCAATGGCTGCGGTGGCCAAGCATTATCTATCAGAGCGATATTTTTAGCCCAGCAATTTTTTCTAGCTCATTTGTTTTTAGCTCATTAGGTAGTTTATTGCTAAATTCCTTGGCGGGTTTATTTATTCTAATTTCTACTTTAGACTACTTTCAGAAGCGGATATTAATTAAATTCAGGAATCCGAAGTTATATCATTTAAGCTATGGTGCATACTTAGTATTCCTGTTTCTATTGCTTATTCTGCTTAAAAACACCGTTTCTGATTTGATTTTCAATTCCACAATATCCTTTGATATTACTCAAATGATAAGTATAAATTACCTCAGTATATTTGGCTTAACGGCTTTGGCAATCTGGATTTATGCTTATTATATTTTAATTGATCGGGGTCATTTATTCTTGGAAAAACAAAATCCTCAATATTTTAATCCGTGGCTATCCTACATTATTGTATTGGGACTTAGCTTACTTTGGTCTGTCTTTTTTGAAAATAATGACTTCACTTCCTTCCTGTTTTTCAATATCATTATACTAGTAAAACTTAGTATTAAAAGCAGGCCACAAGCACGTGCATTATCTCTTACGACACTTTACTTATTAGGATTTTCTATTTTATTATCCTTTTGGCTTAATACCTTTAATGTAGAAAACGAACAAAATAAGCGGAAATCGATTATACAAAGTCTAACTATTAATCAAGATCCACAAGCCGAATATTTATTTGCGGAAATTTCGAAAAGCATTTATAAAGATGAGTTTCTTATAAGTCTATTTCAAGATTTTAATGTTAACTATGACTCAATAACTAATTATATAGAGAATAAATATTTTAGGAACCACCTACTTTTTGATAAGTATGATTTTCAGACCACAATTTGTTCGCAAGATTTAAAACTCAATATACAACCTCAGAATATTGAGATATTATGCGATACTTTTTTCTATAAAAACCTAATACAATTTGGCTCATTAACCTCCAATAAAAATCTTTATTTACTAGAATATGGTACTGGCCAGATTAATTATTTAGGTTTATTGCGCTTTTATCAAATTACTGATGAGGCCTATATCCCACATACCGTTTATATGGAAATTAATTCCAAACTTAAGCGAAAAGGATTTACTAGGCTTTTTAGCCAAAAGGATTACGACCCATTTGAAAAAATCGCTAATTATTCGTTAGCTACTTACGAAAATAGAGCTCGAGTTGAGGCCTATGGAAGCTATGCGTATCCTGAACATTTTTCGTGGAATATTGATAATACTAATTTGGTTTTTACTGACAAAAACCAATATAACCACCTGATATATAGGCAAAGTGCGGATAAGATTTATGTGTTAAGTTTAAAAACTCCTCCAGCAACTAATAAACTGACTCCTTTCTCATATCTTTTTGTTTTTATGGGAATGCTATTTATAATATTTAGTTATTTAAGTTTTGATCCCTACTTAAAAATTAAATTTCATTTTGGTTTTGCCGGTAGAATGCAATTAACAATGGTAGTAATTATTCTTATTTCTTTTGCTGTTATTACTACCATTACGGTGTTTTATATTAAAGAGTTAAATGAGAATAAAAACCACCATCAATTAGAAAATCTTGCCATAGCACTTCAAACGGAATTTGAGCATAAACTATCCAACGAAGCTGATCTTAGCGCTGTAGATCCAGAATATCTGAATTCCTTATTAAACAAATTTTCAAAGGTATTTGATACTGATATAAATATATATCATATAGATGGGCGCCTGCTGTCAACCACTCGCTCCGAATTATTTGAATATCCGCTTTTGTCAGATCTTTTAAACCCCGCTGCATTTAATCATTTGCGCAACGAACATCAGAGTTTATACATTGCTAATGAGAAAATAGGATATTTAGAATACTCTTCGGCTTATTTACCTTTTCACAATAAGGAGGGTGTGAGCATTGCATTTATAAACCTACCATACTTTGCTAGAGTTGAGGTTCTAAGGTCTGAAATATCATCTCTATTAATGACCTTAATGAATGTATATACACTTATTATAGTATTATCCATTTTGGTGATTTTATTTGTAAGTAATTATATTTCACGACCACTGAGTATGCTAAAGGAGCATTTGCAACAGGTGAGTTTAGGCAAAAAAAATCATAAAATTCAGTGGCAAGGAATTGAAGAAATAGATGCTCTTGTGGAAGAGTATAATCGCATGATAGACGCATTGGTATTAAGTAGCGAAAAACTAGCTAAAAGCGAGCGAGAATCGGCATGGCGCGAAATGGCAAAGCAAGTTGCCCATGAAATTAAAAACCCACTTACGCCAATGAAATTAAGCGTACAATATATGATGCGCTCTTATGATTCTAATGAGGAAAATAATAAAGAAAAAATACAATCCTTATCCAATACATTAATTGAGCAAATTGATACCCTATCGGATATTGCCACGGCCTTTTCGGATTTTGCAAATATGCCAAAATCCATAACTGAGGTTTATGAGATAAGCTCAATAATAAAATCTGCCATTGCTCTATTTAATGATGAAGACTCTGTTAATATTCAGTTATTGACAGATGAAAAATACTGGGCTCATATCGATAAAAATCAATGGCTTAGAGTATTTAATAACCTTATTAAAAACAGCATACAAGCCGCTGAAAACAATAAATCAATTTTAATTGAAATAAGCCTTGAGCAAAAAGATAATCTTTTAGTTATTCAATTTTGCGATAATGGTAGAGGTATCCCTGAAGAAATGAAGGATAAAATATTTGTTCCTAATTTCACCACTAAAACTAAGGGAGCAGGACTTGGCTTGGCAATGGTGCGCAATATTATAAATAATAGCAATGGTAATATCCGTTTTGAATCAGTTGCAAATAAAGGCACTTGTTTCTTTATTGAACTACCGTTACAATCTGAATTATAATAAATTATGGGAAAGATTGTAAAATTCAGCTACAACAATCAAGAGTTACATAAGATTGCTATGGAAATCCGTATCAAGGTTTTTGTGGACGAGCAAAAAGTACCTTTTGAAATGGAGGAAGAATTTGAGGAAGACTGTACTCATTTTATACTTTACCATCGTCGCAAAGCTGTGGGTACAGCACGATATCGGCGTACAGATAATGGAATAAAATTTGAGCGTTTTGCTTTCCTTAAGGATGTTAGGGGCAAAGGTTTTGGAAAAGATATATTAAGGTTTATGCTTACTGATGTTTTTTACTATAAGCAAAAGGTATATCTTAATGCTCAGGTGGATGTTGTGGATTTCTATAAAAAATCAGGTTTTGTAGTTGTTGGCAAAAAATTTGATGAGGCAGGAATAGATCATTATCCAATGGAGTATGAGGCACCTAATCTGCTGGAGAAAGCTCTGGAGAAGGCTATTTGTCGAAGATGATTTTGTTTATTGAACGATCTCGTATTTGCAAAAGAAACTAATGTCAGCTATTTCGATTACGAATTATAGAACCCAGAAATTGCCCTAGGAAAAAAGATACAATAACAAACGGAAAAGTATAAAGCTGAAAGCCTAAATTAAAAGACAATCGCAAAGCAATTACAAAAGGGATTGGTAAATGAATTGCGAGAAACCATGGTACTGAAAATTTCTTTGCTCCTGATCGCCAATATCCAAAGGGAATATTAATAATAAAAACCAAAACACAGATAATAGCTAAACGTATAATTTCATTCATATAAATTGCATTCTATAAAAAAAGCTCCATAATTGGAGCTCTTTATTTTATATTTTATCTAGCATTAATAATAGAAATATTATTCTACTAAAATTCTAAGTACATTATTATTAACTTCAATAACTCCTCCGTTAATTTGAATTTTCTGCTCTTGCTTTTTGTGATCCACAAGTTTTAGTTCTCCTTTTCCAAGTATAGAAACCAATGGAGCATGGTGATTCAAAATTTCAAAAGACCCATCTATTCCTGGTAATCGAACTAATTCCAATTCTCCGGAAAAGATTGTTTTATCGGGTGTTATAACATCTACCTTCATAGTAATTTAGTTTTTAGCATCTGCAAGCATTTTCTTGCCTTTTTCAATTGCTTCTTCAATTTTACCTACAAGGTTAAATGCTGCCTCTGGATATTCGTCAACTTCTCCATCCATTATCATATTGAAACCTTTTATAGTTTCTTCAATGGAAACAACGCAACCAGGTATTCCGGTAAATTGCTCAGCAACATGGAAAGGTTGAGATAGGAAACGCTGTACACGACGAGCGCGATGAACTATTAATTTATCTTCCTCACTTAATTCATCCATACCAAGAATAGCAATAATATCTTGCAATTCTTTATATCGCTGCAATAACTCTTTAACGCGTTGGGCTGTATTATAATGCTCATCGCCAACAATATCAGGAGAAAGAATACGAGATGTAGAATCCAATGGATCCACAGCTGGGTAAATCCCTAATTCTGCAATTTTACGACTCAATACAGTAGTAGCATCGAGGTGGGCAAAAGTAGTTGCTGGAGCAGGGTCTGTTAAATCATCTGCAGGAACATATACGGCCTGTACAGAAGTAATAGAGCCACGCTTGGTTGATGTAATACGCTCTTGCATAATTCCCATTTCTGTAGCCAATGTAGGTTGGTAACCTACCGCTGAAGGCATACGTCCTAATAAGGCCGAAACCTCAGAACCAGCTTGTGTAAAACGGAAAATATTATCAATAAAGAAAAGAATATCTCTACCACCTGATTTCTCATCGCCATCACGGTAATACTCAGCCAATGTCAATCCACTAAGGGCAACACGAGCACGAGCTCCAGGAGGTTCATTCATCTGACCAAAGGTAAGTGTAAGCTGAGAGTCTTTTAATGCTTCTTTATCTATTTTTGATAAATCCCAACCCCCTTCTTCCATGCTCTTCATAAAATCATCACCATATTTGATAATTCCTGCTTCAAGCATTTCGCGAATAAGGTCATTACCTTCACGTGTACGCTCTCCAACACCTGCAAAAACAGATTGTCCAGCGTAATTCAAAGCAATATTATTAATAAGCTCCTGAATAATTACTGTTTTACCAACACCAGCTCCTCCAAAAAGACCAATTTTTCCTCCTTTTGAATATGGCTCAATTAAATCAATAACTTTAATACCTGTATATAGAATCTCGGTAGCTGTACTTAAATCTTCGTACTTAGGTGGCTCACGGTGAATAGGATATGTTCTTTCTTTACTAACTTCTCCAATACCATCAATAGGATCGCCAACCACATTAAATACACGACCATTAATATGATCACCTACTGGCATCGAGATTTTTTCTCCTGTTGAAAATACAGACATTCCTCGACTAACTCCATCAGTAGAATCCATAGCAACAGCTCTTACTGTACTCTCTCCAATATCTTGCTGAACCTCAAGAATAATTTTATTTCCTGCTGCATTTGATACCTCTAAAGCATCATAAATATTTGGAAGATCTGCATCATTCTCAAAATAAACGTCAATTACAGGTCCAA
>JAOZKO010000217.1 GCA_029935325.1 Bacteroidales bacterium | reverse complement strand
GACACTTGGTTTTTAGATTTGATGTTTTTGAATAATACCGAAAAAGAAAAAGTTTTTGAAGCATGATAAATATTGACAAACTGTATGATTTAATGGCTGATAGAGGATTTCAAGAACCCAGAACAGGGGATCTCTTCTTTCCAGCTTATATATATACTTATTCCCCAAAGGAAGAGTATGAAATGCGTAAGCAAATTAATTTGCTAGCAAAAAAGCTAAAACGGCCAAATCACTTTCTTGATACATTGATTATCAATATCTATGATGAGATAATTACCTATCTAAAAAGTGAGTCTTTCTCAGGAAAAACAATCTTTGATATGCTTATAGAAAAAGAAAATGTGGATAGTGAAGAAGCTTTTCTGTGGGTAAGAGAGGAAATTAATGATGGTAATTTTTATACGTATTTTAATGAGAAAATTAAAAAGCACTTTGCTGATGCAGAGAAGAAAAGGGTGTATTTATTAATAAGTGGCTTTGGTAGCGCTTTCCCTTATTTAAGGGCTTCCGAATTTCTTAAGAAAACCGAAAGCTTGATAAAAGATTTTAAAATAATTCTTTTTTACCCTGGAGAATATGCAGATTCAAGATATAGCCTATTTGAGCTGTTGAATGATGATAATATGTATAGAGCAAACCATTTGAATAGACAATTTGAAGATAATTAATATGAAGAACATGAAAATTCAAGAGTTATATGATAAGGATATTGAACGGAGAATAAATCCTGCCGTTGTTGTAAGTGAACGTGATCAATACTCAGTTAATCAAGAGATTGATGAATATGTTTTTACGAATGACATAACTGAGAATATTTATAAATTTCTTAAAGCTGTTGTTCAAAAGGATGACCCAAACAAAAAAGGTGGTAAAACTGGCGTTTGGATAAGTGGTTATTATGGTAGTGGTAAGTCCCACTTTATTAAATATCTTTTTTATTGTCTTGATAAAGAATATCGTGAACGAGCATTTAGCAATTTTAAAGAGTCGGTGAATGAACTCGACTTGCTTAATGATAGTGGTATTACGACATCCAATGTTAGTAAAATATACAGCTCCCTTAACTCTTTGGATATAGATGAAATTATATTTAATATTGATGCGGTTGCTGATAATCATGATGTGAAGGATCGAATTACTCGTGTATTACTAAATCAGTTAAATGAATTTAGAGGGTATAATAATACCAATATTGCTTTAGCACTTTACCTAGAGAAACCTCTTGATAAAAAAGGCCATTTTGAGGCTTTTAAGCAACGAATTAAAGAAAAATATAATGAGGATTGGGATGGAACTCAAATTCGGTTTATTAGAATGTATTTGGGTGAAGTTATAGGTATTGCCAAAGAGTTTGACCCTGATCTTGATGCTGAATCTCTGCGGCAATCAATATTGAATAAAGAGCAAGATTATACTATTGAGTTTTTAATCAATGAATTTAAGGATTTCTTGAAAGAAAAACCTGATAACTATAGGCTTCTGTTTTTAATGGATGAGGTATCGCAATATATTGGCTCTAATACTTCCTTATTATTGAATCTGCAAACTATTATTGAGGAAATTGGATCGCAAATAGGCACTAAAGTATGGGTGGTTTGTACAGCTCAGCAAGACCTATCCAATATGATTAATAATACGGATAGTAAGGCTGAGGATTTTGGTAAAATAATGGGGAGATTTGAAACTACTATTTCTTTGGAAAGCCAAGATGCAGCATATATCACCAAGAAAAGAGTTTTGGATAAGAACTCTAATGGCATAGGGCAACTTACAGACTTTTATAAAAAGCATAAAGGCGATATTGAAAATCAATTTGTATTTGATCACGATTTGTATGAGAATTATAAAGCACAAGAGGACTTCACACTTACTTATCCTTTTATACCTTATCAGTTTAGATTAATTTCTGATGTTTTTGAATCATTCTCTAACTCTGGTTATGTGGGCGAAGGGGTTAAAAATACGGAAAGAGCAATATTAGGCATTACGCATTTTACAGCTAATCTTTGTCGCGATAGAGAAGTTGGCTATTTTGTACCTTTTAATCTGTTTTTTAATCAACAATTTGAAAAGAACCTAAGTCATAGAGCAAGAGGAATAATTGACCGTGCTTATAAAATTGAGGAAGTAAAGAGTGATGGTTTTGCGCAGAATGTTGTTAATGTTCTGTTTATGATATCCAATTTAGGTGATAGCCAGAGTGTGAACTTTCCTGCAAATATTGAAAATTTATCACTCTTATTGATGGAATCGGCAGATACCTTACGAATGGATATGCAAACTAAAACTCAAAAGGTACTGGATGTATTGGTTTCCAAAAATATTATTCAAGTTTCGGAAGGCAAATACCGATTTATGAAAGAGGATGAGATAGAAGTAGCTCATCTTATTAATAATACAATTATTACTAATGAAGATCGCTTGAAATATATTTTTGATGATATTATTCAAAAAATAGTTAAGCCCTTAAGTCAATTGGGACAAGTGACTTATGGTAATAAATCATTCCGAATAGCAATAAGTGTTGATGATAAAGAATACGGATCAAAAGGAGACTTTAGTCTTAAATTCGCTATTTATGATAGCACAAGCCTTGAGCAATTATCACATCTTACTGCTGCTAATAATATGGTGATAGGAATAAATGAGTGGTTTAATAGTGATGGTGGTTTGAAGGCTAATGTGCAGGATTATGTACGAACTCAAAAATACATTAGCACTCATTCTTCAGCTGCTGCTGGAACTCGAAATGAAACCTTGAATAACTTTAGAGACAAGAATAAAATTTTATTGAATGAAATTAAAATTCGTTTTGAGAAGTTATTTATGCAAACTACCATAATTTCTAATCAACAGCTAATAACTGCTGATGAATTGAAAGGGGCTTCCCCTGCTGCTAGATATGAGGATATGGTGGAGAAGCATATGGCTCAGACATATAGAAAACATATGTTGAGCAAGAATTACGCTCAATCTAATGCTGATTTTATTACCAATGCTAAATCTCGACAGAAGACAACCATAAAGGATTTAGATAATGCCGAACAAGAAATGGAAACAAAGCTAAATTATATGGGTTCAAATCCATTAGTTGGCGATGTGGTTAAACAGTTTGAAAAAGCCCCTTATGGTTGGAAAGATATTGCAACTCTGGATATACTATTAAGTATTGCAAAGAAAGGAGTGCGTAGGTTTGAGTGGAGAAATGAAGAGATTGATTTTACAACATTTGCCGATAAGGCTTTGAATACCCGTGAGCGTGATGCCATAACTATACATCATGAAAAAGTGCATTCTCAAGAAGAAATAAATTCTTTTATTCATGCAGTTAATAACGAGATTTTTGTTGAAACAATTATTCCTTCTAAAACCTCAGATTTTAAGGAGGCAATTACCATTTTTAAGGCTAAAATTAGCCTATTATTAGTTAAGCTTAATAATGCAAAAGATGAGTACGAATCATATCCATTTTCAATACATCTTAAGAGGTATTATAAGGTTTTAACTGATATACATAATTCACAAAGTAATGAGCAGTTAGCTGAGAAAGTAATTGACCAGAAAGAAAATATAAAGAAAGATCGAGACTTATGTAAATATGTAGAGGAGTTTGTAGAATATAATTTTTCTCAGTATCTGAAAATAAGGAAGTTTATTAATGATAATGCGTCTAATTTTACAACTTTAGAAGGTGATTTATATGTAAATGCCAGTGATTTAACCGATTATTTACAAATAGAGGATATGCCTTGGGATAGTTTTCCTCAAATGAACAAGGTTTTTAAGGAATTAAGTAAAGCAATAAACGAAAAACTTAAAGAATTAAGAGAAAAGGTTTATAAGGATTATAGTGTAATTTTTGAAGAGATTGAAAATTTAAGAAAGGAATATAATATCAAAGAAGTTCATTTAACTACTGACCCTGAACGCTATCTTCAAGAAATATTGAAAGAAAAGCAAATTTCACGATTAGTAATCTATCAATTAACGGCTACTGATTTTAAAGCTGATAATTTTAAGCGATTAGAGGAATTTAAAGATAGAAAAGAGGCAAAAAAAACTGGTAAAGATTATACCCAAAGTTTTGACGTATCTATAGCCGCAGAAATGGCTCCTACTACAATTGATACTCCTGAGCAACTTGATGAATATATTGATAAACTTAGAAGCAAGTTGATGATTAAACTTAAAAAGAATATTAAATTATATTTGAAATAAACATGAAAACCAACAACATAAAGCATTTTGCCAAGCAGGCTCGTATTATTCTTATGGAAGGTGTGGCGGCACGTCTTAATTATTGGGGCTTTAATGACAATGGAGATAATACCGAAAAGCTTGATACTACAACTGGTGGTTATGTTTTTAGAGGACAAATATATACTGATACCAGCGTGCCTGCTAAGTGGAAGAAACTAAAGGATAGATTGAAAGATAAGCAAGCCGTACAAGATGTAATTGAAGAAACGGCTTATACTTGGTTTAATCGCCTGATGGCTATCAAAATACTTGAAAATAATGGCTATATAGGAAACCAAATTGCCTATGCCGAGGGAATGCGTACTCCCATGATTGTGCAAAATGCAAAACGAGGTGCGAATGCCCTGACAAAGCAAAGCGATAAAGAATTGCTAAAAGAATACTTAATAGACGATAAAGAGGAACAAGCTTTTGGTCTATTGCTTACCAACCTTTGCAATTGGAATAAGGTATTGCACGATACTTTTGGCAGAATTGATGATTATACCGAAATCTTACTACCACAAGACCTGCTACAAATTGATGGCTTACTCGATTTAATTAATAGCGATGCCATTGCCATTGATGACTATAAAGAAGTTGAATTGATTGGCTGGCTCTACCAATTTTATATCTCTGACAAGAAAGACGAAGTTTTTAAAGGTTTTAAGAAAAACATAAAGGCTCGTGCCGAAGATATTCCTGCTGCCACACAAATATTTACTCCCAAATGGATAGTAAAATATATGGTGGAGAATACCGTAGGTAAAACCTACCTCGACTACGAACCAAACTCTGCATTGCGAGAGCAAATGAAGTATTTGGTAAAATCCCCTTCAGGGGAAGAGCCAAAGGCGAAAGTGCTGATTAACGACATTACCCAACTAACTCTAATAGACCCTGCCTGTGGCAGTGGGCATATTTTGGTTACAGGTTTTGACTTGCTATTTAAGATGTACCGTGAGGAAGGCTATACCGCCAAGCAAGCAGTGGAGAGCATACTTACCAATAATCTTTATGGATTAGATATTGA
>JAOZKO010000216.1 GCA_029935325.1 Bacteroidales bacterium | reverse complement strand
GGGGATGGCTTTATAAGAATGGTCAGAAATACGGCGCTTTTAAAGAAGCGCATGTGTACAATCCTGTTGGCATAGGCCGTGTCAGCATTAAGGTAAATACATGGGATCCAAAGGGCTCAGATGAAGTAGGCTTTTTTCTGTATCAAGGCAATAAGCTGATAGCAGAGAGAAGGTTCACTTTCCATCTCTCGCCAGATTTCTTACAAATCAACCAAGACAGGTAAACACACGGAAATGCTGCAGTAGTTGTATGTATATTTTGCCTAGTTTGTGTTGAAGTTTTCGAGTATGTAAACTTTTACCTTTTTCTAGATGATACTGAAATTATAAGTTTTAAACAGTATCAGTTATTGAAGGGGAAGGATAATAGCTGGCAGAAGAACAGACCCCACTTCATCATTGTCACAGAGGGTTCCCCTGCCATCAAGATCAAGGTCTTCTTGTCCGACATTTGCAACCCAGATACAGTTGTCATGAACATCTTTGATACCATCCCCATCATAGTCGCCTGCAGTGTAATGGTAAACTGACACATCGTCTTCGTCTCCTCCTTCATTGCTAAGCATGATGATGTGTATATCACCTGTTGTTGGACCGACTGTAACGGTCGAGACATCGAGATCCTCCAGTTCGTATTGGCGATAAGAGCCCCACTGATCAGGATTATATTTAATGTTGATTAGCCCAACACATCGGGCTGTTGAGCCATTTAGGATAGGATATTCAAGTTCATATACCCAAATGCCAGTATACGAAGAGTACTCGTTCTCAGAGTCATCAACAGTCCTGAAAAAGAGACCGCTTGCAGTGAAGGCTCCTCCCTGTTTATGGATGTGACCGAGTTTGTCCTGAGGATGATCAATAAACGAAATGACCTTAACCGAATTGATTGAAGCTGCATTGCTAAAATGCCGTGGGAAGGCCAGCAGTTGTTTACCGTTGGGTGCTATTGTGTAGAGATAAGTGTCGTCATGAGGATTAACAGCGATCCATGCGAGTTCCTTGAGTTGGGGCACAATAGCGTATTTTTTAAAATTGAGGTTTCTGTCAAATATAACGACCCGTGCTAAATTATCAGAACAATTATCTAGTCCTACATATATATTTCCTTTATAGTAATCAATACCACCAACATGACCACACTTTTCAGTACCGAATCTCAGAGTGCTAACATGGTACTTCCTGTCGCTGTTTTTAAAGTCTCTGTTAAAACGGTAAATGTGATATTTGTTTGAGTAGAACCAGTGCGAACCATCGAAAGCAATACCTTGGGCCTCTTCGGAATAAGAGTTTTCGTTACTTAATTCACGATTTGATGGATGGGTATTAACCTTAATAAATTGTAAAATATTAGCAGCTTTTAAAGCAGAGGATGTAAAAATAACTGCCAGCAAAAAGACGAAGATAGAAATTACTTTTGTCTTGGTATTCATTATAAAACCCTAATTTGTTAAAAGAATATGTTTGACATTAATGTTTTAAAGCAACTTCAGTGACTTCACAACGTGATTGCTGGATATAAACCGATTTTCCAGATAATTTGGCACCTAGCAGCATACTTCCCATGCGGTTGACCATTGAAATGCAGGCTGCGTCATTTGGAGAGCAGGAGCTAATCTGGAACCACACTCTTCCGTTGCACTTCAACTCTGCTCCTCTTTTACCATTTTGAAACAGAGTAAATAAAATGATGCCACTTTTTTTGAAACTCAAGGTATTTATATATTTTGGCCCAAGATTCCAGGCATGGGCAGTAGATACAAAAATAAGTAGAAATAGTGTTACAGTAACAATGCGTAATTTCTCCATGAAAGCTCCTAATATAAAAGATAAATTAAACCTACTATATGAGATAGGTATTTAATGTAAGGAAGGTTTAATACCAGACCCTTGAACTGTATTTCAATAATGATTTATCATGAGTTGTTACTCATACAAATCTAGAATCTTGTCCTGTACCTATGCTTGCCGCAGACTAGTTAATTCACTTGTCTTACTAATTATAGTATTCCTCCAGTTCCTTCGAGCCAACTATTCTCCTGTATTTCTACATAAAAATTTAATGTTCCATATAATCCAATATGATGGCTATCTTTGTCTCCCTTACCATCTATAATAACAGTAAGTTTTTTCCAAATATCTTCATTCTTAACCCGTATATCTTTATGTGGACTACCACCTTTACCCCTTAAATTTTGAAGAGAATAGCTGCTTTTATGCTTCTTAAATCCTTTAATGGTATATCCTTCTGGTACCTCATAAACTGGCAAGAGGTTCGTACCAAAAGCCCAGCTGACATCATCTTTATTTTCTTGCACTGAAAGAAATTGTTGAAGTATTACAGTTGAGCTATTCCCAACGATAAGCAGCTCTGATTTTATCTCAACATCGATACAGCATCTTGAGTTGAATTCATTGTCACCAATTCCGCAACAAGGCCAATTTCCTATCATTGGTCCTTCCCACTTGCTCCAATATCCATCATCACCGGTACCTGGAATTTCTACTGTTACATGAACAAGCATTGTTGAAGGAGCATATGCTGGCATATTGCGATACTGGTTTAGATTAATATTATAAGTTTTGTCAAATGGTTTTGACTGTACCCTCTTAATATCTCCCTTAAGCCGTTGTTGCAAAATGTTTGCTTGGCTTAAAGCACGTCTGGACTTCTTAACAGCATCTTTTTTAAATTCTGATGGTTTTAATACAACATACTGAAGATTATTTATCATGCGCTGAAGCTTCCGATCATAGAATACTAATTCGTCAAAATATGTGCGTGCTAAACGCATATCCATCGTGTTTTTTAGACCTGCAATTCTCTGGAACTCTGGTAAACTACTGTACTTTACAACCGTATAATAGATAATGGTACCACTGTGATGATCGCGTGCCATTTTAGCAGCTTCTCTTGGAAAATTTTCATATTCTTCTCTTAACATATTAATTGAACCCGGATTTTTTTGGGGATGATACCCATAAGTATAAAATCCAATGTCTCGCACTTCAGACTCTTTTTTCTTTATAGTGTCTTTTTCTGTTGAAGTATTAACTGTGACCCCCCAGCCACCACCAGAGGCATTGGCACTAACGTGACGTCTTTCATTAGAATTGTGAAATTTATAGGTTCCCCGACCTTTGAAACCTGCTCCATACTGTATGCCGAAAATAAAAGTGTCGCCATATCGTCTATAGAATTCATTCTGCCCGCCTGTTTTCAAAACTTCAACTGCCTCATCTGTCAATTGTAAATTTGCTTCTTCAGGATACTTATAGAGTGTTCTATAGGTTGATTCAGCAACATAATCTCTGGAGTATTTATTATAAGAGCTATCTTTTTCAATTTTGCCAGAAAAAGACCCACTAAAGAGCCCATAGGATGCTGATGCGCTTGCACTCACCGCTATATTTTTTTGATACTCTTCATTATTACTGACGTAGCCAGAAGAACTAGAAAGCTCAGCTCCTCCCTGATCTACGTTATACGGTTTAAGACTTTTTAAGGCACTGTCTATTTTTAGAGATCCTCGTAAAGTATCGTATCCAGATCCAATATATGCACGAGAAACACTGGATGTGCCTAAAACATTAACATTGAACATCGGACTATCTATAGCTGATAAACTCTGTGACAAGGGGTTAGATGCATCTGCATCAAGTAACATGAATTGTAGTGCGTTTTGTGTATCAAACACTTGTGCATTTTTAAACATATTTTTTAATTTAAGGTGCAATGCTTTATTGTAAGTTAACTTAATAGGTCTCACTGTCTGTCCTGGCTTTGGCATGGCAATAGGTTTTAGTCTAGGAGTTTGCTTTGGAATGACTACAGGTGTTATTGCCGGAATCGGTTTTGGAATAGTGATAGGTGTTGCTACAGGAGCCCTTATTGGTTTTGGAATCGGAACGGGTGTTGCTGCTCGAGTTGGTTTTGGAATAGTAATAGGTGTTGCTGCCGGAGCTTGCTTTGGTATGGTTACAGTTTGAAAACCTCTCGGTTTTACATTTTTTGATAGATCAGCTTTTAAATAAGTATCTAAATGCTTCTGTCTCATAGCTGTCCCATCGTTTGCTATAGCTTTTGTTATCGTAGGTAATTCACACCAAAATTTATGACCCTGGTAATTATTACTCCAGACCGGTGGATTAATTCCTGGTAGCTTATTTGCTTTTGCCTGATTAAATTGACTGATAGCTTTCTTTGCATATTGTTGGCAAAACTTACTATCTGCCCCAATTGCTACACTTGTCAATAAACTTACACTAACTAAACTACTTAATATCCATTTGGATTTTTTGCTATTCATTTTGTTCTCCCCATATTGAATTTCCTTCTTTATCTTGGAGCTCTTTCAATTAGTTGAATTTCCACTAGCTTTTTCGAGTTCCTCAACCTGCTTTTTCAATCGATCTATCTCTTCCGTAAGCAGCATTACCTTTTGTGTTTGCACGTTTGGCTTTCCGACCTCCTCAAAATCACGACTCTTGCCCTCCTTGAGTTTAATATTAAGGACAGAACGAACACCTGTATTGATTGCTACACCAAAAAGACGTTGTTGCCGAAACTCTTTGCCGTATTCAGATGAATCGCCAACAGTATATACTCGAATCTCATAAACATTAGGTTTGATATTTCTGATACTGTAAAATCCACCTTGACTGCCTTTAGAATATGTATAGGATTTCTCTTCCCCATCTCTATTGAATATTCCCACGCGCCAATCATTTAGAGGATTGCCAGACTCATCTTTAACTGTTCCCTCCAGCCAACCAGTTGCCTCTTCGGCGGCTAACGATATTGACATACTGGACAACATCAAAATAGTAAATATTATCGATCCAAGAAAATGTTTCATTTTTCAAACTCCTTTTTCATTAAATAAACCTAGGAATCAACTTCCCAACAATAGACATAATTTACTAAAATTACAATAGATATATAAAGAGTTAAAATATTTATATTTATCATAACCTCTTCCTCTATTATAATGCTACTCTAATTAAAATAAAATAAAATAATATTCAGATGAAGAAATTACTGTCCCCATTCTATAAGTATCGGTGCTAGTAATGTAATAATAAAAGAGAACTGACACAGCTTATCTAAAGAGCAGATGAAGTACTGTATATGGCAAAAGATACGGGTAGAAATAAGGGTGAAGTTAAATAGGTGATAATTTGCTACCATTTGCTTAGAAATTGTTGAAAATTCTTTCTCCAAAACCTTATAAAATATATAATTTTATAAGGTTTTCATTAGGTCTTATCCTTT
>JAOZKO010000028.1:11307-16170 GCA_029935325.1 Bacteroidales bacterium | reverse complement strand
CCCCCGACCCCCTCGGTGTAAACGAGGTGCTCTGAACCAACTGAGCTAATCGCCCTTAAGGAGTGCAAAGATAGAATTTTGTTTAATATTACAACAAATTATTTTTGTTTTTTGAAAATGTTAATGTTGCAGGTACCTATCTTATTGATTTTACGACTAATACATGGTGTTTCAATTGCGTAATAGATACTCTATTTTATCAAAACAATAGTTCCAACACGCTCATAAGGCTTATCATCTTCGCCTATAACTTTAATTATATACGAATAAACGTCTTGTGGAGCTTCCTGTCCTAAATAATAACCATCCCAGCCATCTAAAATGTCTTTGGATTCATAAATTAACTTCCCCCAACGATTGTATATATAGATCTGATAGTTCTTAATTCTGGTTCCAATAACCATAAACTTATCGTTTATTCCATTACCATTGGGCGAAAAAGCGTTTGGTACAAATATATTAAATGGTGGTAGCACATTAATCAATTGTAGGCTTGTATCTTTGCAATAATCTGGTGCTCCACTGTTTACTATTAATTCAACCCAATAAGTAGTGTCTAATTGGTAATAGTGGCTAGGGTCTCGCAAACTTGAGTTTTGGAAATCACCAAAATCCCAATAAAAACTTGATGCGCCAAAGCCTGTGAAAGTAAAATCTACAATATTCCTTTCCGTAAAATTAGTTCTCGAATAATAAGTAAAGTCTGCACTAATTTGGGTCCTAACTCCTATTGTTACTTTAGCAGAATCCTCGCATAATTTATTATCTGTCAACTTTAAGGTATATACTCCTTTGCATAAATTATTTAAAGAACTTGTGCTTGGCAATACGCCCGGAGTCCAGTTGTAAATATATGGCTGGCTACCTCCACTAACGCTGCTAATAATTGAACCGTCGCATAAATATGAGCAGCTTACATCTTCTGCTGTAAGCTGAATAGAAAGGGCTGGTGGCTCCGAAATTTGTTGGCTGATATTAGCTTTGCAGCCTATTGAGTCGGTAATTAAAATATTGAATAGTCCTGCGCTTAGTTGGTTGTTTGAAGATGATCCAATACCTCCAGGATTCCAATTAAAGGAATATGGTAAAACCCCTCCAAAAAAATCTATGCCTATAAAGCCATTATTTCCACCGAAGCAATCTACATTTTTGACACTATCAACCATGGCTATAAGTTCAAATAATTCTATTGAATCGGTATAGGATGAAGATGGGCAACCTAGCTTGCTTACATTTAAACTAATATAGTGCTTGCCCGTTTGCAAATAATTGACACTGAATGGTCCTAGGCCAAATCCACTTATAGTATTTGCAAGGCCAAAACTCCAAGAAAAGTTATCAGGTGGAGTTTGATTTCCTTGATATTGAATGTTAATGGTGTCACCAATGCAGCCTTTGTCCGGTAATAAAAAGTTGGGACTTGGTGGTGGCATATCATTAAGATTGAAACTTAAAATACTATGACATACCGCATTTTCGGTTATTGTAACCCAATACAATCCCGCACCTAAGTTCGTTGCTGTACTTGTGTTTTGAATAGGATTTGTATTCCAATTATAGGTTAAGGGTGGTTGACTATTCGTTATTGACAATATTATTTGCCCCATACTATTTGTGCAGGTATCATGCAATATTGTAGAGTTTATTTGAATATTGGAAGGAATATTGGAAATAGAATCTGAAAAAACAAAAACGCAATTATATGAATCCGTAATACTTACAGTATATGTACCAGTTAACAAACTAGATAAGGAAGAGGAAGTTGCTGGTGGATTTGTATTCCACAAATATTGATATGGCCCAGAACCAGTAGTTATATTAACAGCAATGGTTCCGTTTCCAGCATTACAAGTGTCATTTGTCGTTAAAGTATTTGCCAATAAATTAGGTGAACTAAAAATTGAAAAAGTATCAGTAATAGAACAGTTATTTGAGTCTGCTACGGTAGCAGTATAATTACCAACTGCCAAACTTGGAAACAAAGAGCTTGTTTGCAATGCTCCACCATTAATACTAAACGTATATGGTGGCGTCCCTCCGCTAACTATAATTTGTGCTGAACCATCAGAAATATTGGGACAACTGGCATTTATTGTCAATATACTATCAATTGCTATACGCGAATAAGCGATGGTTAAGCTATCCTCAAGATTACTAGCAGCATACCACCAAGTATTTATGGTTCGTTGGTCACCAAACATATTATTAAAAATATGACATCCGTTGGCACTATTGCAACCAGCAGATGGAGGAGTGATAGCACCCGGAAAGTTAGAATCATCCCAATACAAACTAAAGGTAGTAGTTGAGCTTATTGGTCTAATTAATCCTATAATATATCCATTAGGATTATGTTCTGCATCATAAATTGGCATATGAGTTAGACCAGATACAAATACTACATTAAATTTTATCACTGTGCCATCAGGAACAGGAATACCTAAACCATCAATTCCATTCCATGGAATACATGTTATTCCAGCATTTACATTTTGAACAATTAGCAAATCAGCGGTGCCAATTTGATAGCCCAGAATTCCATTCAAATCTATTAATAACTGTATAGCTCCAGCTTTGCTAGTACTAACATTAATGCAGTGATTACCAGGACAACCACTAAATGTTAGCGGAGCATTAAATCCTCCTAATGTTCCAGATGGATAAACAATACTATCCGGATCGTTGAGGAATATTTTGTATTGTGGATATGTGTTTTTCCCTGCTTTGGATTTTCTATCTTGAATGATATTTCCTGTATTAGCAGTTCCAGTAGAGTTAGCAGTTACAGCAAATACATATGGCTTTAGACCATTAAAATCAACGGAAGTAACAATGCTATCATCAGAGTAAATATACAATTCTCCATAAAATGGATTATCATAAGGATTGGGTTGAGGAGAGGCCGTAACAGTAAACTGCCATTCCTTAGACCATGTTCTACCATCAATTTTTTGATTATTTGCATTGGTTACGGTAATATCATAATATTGAATTTCTCGCCTATCCCCCATTGAGCCATAATTATAATAAAACTCAATATAGTAATCACCAGTGGTGGTGGTGGTATATGAAAATGGGCTATAGCCAGTGGTAGTAATAATATTTGGCCCTGCTACAGCCTTATTATAAGACGATATATAACCCGTGCCAGAACTAGGAATTAAAGTAGCATTAACAACAATAGCTCCACTAGGGTCTTTTATTCTATAATATAAATCGAACTGTTGAGCTTGACCGGCATCAAATATTTTCCCAAAACCATAGTAAATTTTTTCGCCAACATTAGCAATATGTATATTCAGCCGTTCGTGAGGTGCACAATTATACATTGCAAAATTTGTAAAGGATGGCTCAAGATTTAAACGGCTCAGGCAAGTATCGTAAGGCATAATCTCTTTTGTACCTTCTGCGTTAATACTAATGGGATTAATAAAGCCTAGAAAAGAAATTAATATAAAAACCACAAGTCCACTAGGAAGTAACACTCCCAAGCTTTTATATCTCTTATGGTTATTTAACTCTGTTGGCATTTATTGTTTTATTTGAAACAACAATATTACTGAAAATATCTGTAAAAACAAATATACATATACGCTAGACACATATAATATGGGATTTGGCGTATTATTCTGATAAAAATATCTGCTTTTATAAATGCTAGAGTTTTCTTGCTAAGGCCAAATGGCAAAACAAGGCAAATTGCACTAGTAATTAGTTTATTAAAATCTATTATCTTTGTACAAATTATATCTTATGAAATTGAGTTCAGACAAATTGTATAGAATCAGTGGTACTATTCTTTTTTTAGCTTTTTTATGGTATTTCACCGAAATTGCAGCCTACCTTATTATTAGTTCAATAATTGGAGTTGCTGGTCAACCATTAGTGAAGCTTGTGCAAAAAGTTAAAATCAAAAAGAAGCCATTCCCTATTGCCGCTGCTGCTGCAATAAGTTTAGTTGTAATGATTATGATTGTTAGTGGTTTTGCCGCTTTATTAATACCTGCTGTTGGTAGTCAAGCGGAAGATTTAATGAAAATAGACCCGCAAAATATTGAATCACAATGGGGAACCGCATTATCTTCAGTAGAAGAAAAAATGCGATATGTTGGTGTATTAGAGTCCAATGAGGAGCTTGAAACATCTATTATTGTCCACTTAACAAGTATCGTTCAAACAATTCAGCTTAGCAATGTATTTAGTGCTTTGGTGGGCATGACAGGAAGTATCTTTATGGGGATATTTTCAATATTATTTATGTCTTTCTTTTTTATTAAAGATGATGAACTATTTGAGGATATAGTACTGCTATTTGTCTCTGAAGAAAATCAACGAACAACAAAGCATATTTTACTAAAAATAAAGAAAATGCTTTCAAGGTACTTTATTGGAATAGCAATAGAAATAAGCACAATGATGCTGTTGATTACAATTGGAGGATTAATTTTAGGACTTAAAAATGCACTTTTGATAGGATTCATCGGTGGATTAATGAATGTGATTCCTTATTTAGGTCCACTAATTGGCGCTTTTATAGCTAGCGCACTTGTAATAATGTCAACCATGTATCTTGGTTTAGATGTTAGCTTATCGTTGGTTGGTGGTATATTGCTTGTTTTTGCAATTTCAAATATGATTGATAACTTCCTATTGCAACCTATTATTTATTCCAATAGTGTAAATGCTCACCCTTTAGAAATTTTTATTGTAATAATGGTTGGAGGAACCATGGGCGGTGCACTAGGTATGATTATAGCAATACCAACCTATACTATTATCAGAATTACTGCCAAGGAATTTTTGGGAGACAAAATCTTTATTAAAAGATTGATGAAAGATGTTTAATAGAATATTCTGGACACT
>JAOZKO010000028.1:0-11207 GCA_029935325.1 Bacteroidales bacterium | reverse complement strand
CAATTTATCCATTTTGTAAAATTACTTAAGGCTAAGAAAATAATGGTAGGAACATCTACTAATGCACATTATCTTAGTTCAGATAAAGCTCGTGAAATTATTGATTCAGGTTTAGATAGACTAATAATATCCCTTGATGGAACAAAGCAAGAAACTTATATAAAATACAGGCGTGGAGGTGATTTTGAAAAGGTGCTCACAAATATCAAAAACATGGTGAGTATTAAAAAGGAAATGAACTCAAGAACGCCTTTTATTGAATTGCAGTTTATTGTATTCAAACATAATGAGCATCAAATTGATGATATCAAGAAGCTAGCAAAACAGTTAGATGTTGATAAATTGAGCTTAAAAACTGCTCAGTTATATGAATTCGAAAAAGGAAATGAGCTAATGCCTGGTCTAATAAAATACTCTCGATATAAGGAGTATGAAAATGGGAAATTTAGAATTAAAAGCAAATTGCCTAATCACTGCTATAGGTCGTGGTCGGGAAATGTTATTACTTGGGATGGTGGACTTGTGCCTTGTTGCTTCGATAAAGATGCAGAACATAGGTTTGGAAATATTAATGATACTGATTATAAATCAATTCAAAAAAACACAGAGTATCGAGCCTTCCTACAGCAAATACTAAAAGATAGAAGTCAAATAGAAATTTGTAGAAATTGTACTGAAGGTTTGTAAAATAATATTGAAGTTGTCAATCCTTCGTCCATTTTTGAGAACTGAAGTAAGTCATACGGTGACTTAAAGACCAAATTGTATGACTATGGTTTATTTAAACCGTAATAATATCCCTTTCTTTTTCCTGACATTTTTCCTCAATAGACTTACTATACTTATCAGTAAGATCTTGAATATTATCTATCAATCTTTTCGTCTCATCCTCACTTAGTCCATCTTTTTCAAGCTGTTGAGCCTCTTGATTTGCATTTTTTCTTGCATTTCTCACCCCTACTTTTGCTTCTTCAGACTCATTTTTAGCTTTTTTCACTAATTCAAAGCGGCGTTCCTCGGTTAGCACAGGAATATTAAGACGAATAAGCGTACCATCATTTTGTGGGTTTAGCCCAATATTGGAATTAATAATTTCCTTTTCAATTAAAGCCATATTCGACTTATCCCAAGGCTGAATAACCAATGTGCGCGGATCAGGAGTATTTATACTAGCAACCTGATTCAAAGGCATTGAACTACCATAATTATCAATTGTAATTCCATCAAGAATTGCAGGATTTGCTTTTCCGGCTCTAATCTTATGTAATTCTTTTTCTAAATGATTAATACTAGCCACCATACTTTCTTCGGCCATTTCTAAACACATTTCAGCTTCTTCAGTCATAAGAGTAAATTTTAATAATTATTGGTGAGCAAATTTACAATTTATTTTGAACAAATCGAAATATTCAAATTGTAAATTTCTAATATCTACAATCAGCCAAAAATTAGTACTCCTTAAATTAATAAATGAGCGCCTTAAAGCACTGTTTTATGGAGTTATACTTAATCCTTTCTTCTAACAATAGATTGTTAAATATTAATTTGAAACAATCAAACCAAAGGCAATCTTATCCATATTTTTACCCAAATTACATTAATATGGATTATATAAGCATAGCAAAGCTTCACAGATATTTTTTAAGTTCCACGGGAATCTCTACCGATACGCGCAAGATTCAATATGGAGAAATGTTTTTCTGCCTTAAGGGTGAAAATTTTAACGCCAATAAATTTGCTGATAAAGCATTGGAAAACGGAGCACTATATGTTATTATTGATGAAGAGGAGTATTATATTGATGATAGAACCATTCTTGTTACTGATGCTCTAGAATACTTACAGTTGCTTGCTGCTTTTCATCGTCGGCAATTCGATATCCCATTTATTGGAATTACAGGAACTAATGGCAAAACCACGACCAAAGAATTGGTTAATGCCGTTCTTTCAAAGCACTTTAAAACGCATGCCACACAAGGGAATTTCAATAATCATATTGGTGTTCCTCTTACAATTTTATCAATTCCTAATGATGCTGAGATTGCAATTATTGAAATGGGTGCAAACCATATTGGTGAAATTGCTGAACTTTGTAAAATTGCTGGACCCAATTATGGATTAATTACTTCCATTGGCAGAGCACATTTAGAGGGGTTTGGAAGCCTCGAAGGAGTGATAAAAGCAAAAAGCGAACTATATAAATATATAGAAAACAATTCAGGAAAAGTATTTGTAAGTGCTGATAATGAGCTTTTGATAAAGTTGTCAGAAGGTCTTGATAGAATCACTTATGGGGAAAATACCAATGCTACCACCAAAGGAGAGATGATTTTAGACAGTGCTTTTGCAACAGTACAATGGCAAGACAATAAAATAGTATCGCAATTGGTAGGAACTTATAATTTCGATAATATAATGGCAGCCATTAGTATTGGTGATTATTTTCAAATGGATAAAAAGCAAATCACTGAGGCTTTAATAAATTACCAACCCAATAACAAACGCTCGCAATGGCAAAAGACAAATAATAACGAGTTAATACTCGATGCATATAATGCAAATCCAAGTAGTATGGAGGTTGCAATTAATAGTTTGAATGCCATTGAATCAGATAATAAGTGGCTAATACTTGGTGATATGTTGGAGTTAGGAGCTGAAAGCGAAATGGAGCATAAAAAGATTCTATTACAGCTTAAATCCTATTCGAAATCGAATATAATACTAGTGGGACCCGAAATGCAGAAGGCAGCTAAAAGCGAGGGTTTTAATGCATTTGAAAATACTGATGAAGCAGTAATTTTCTTGAGGAATAACCCTATAAAAGGAGCTTTAATTTTAGTAAAGGGATCTCGCGGAATTGCCTTGGAAAAACTAATAGACTATTTATAAATGGGTATATATAAAGTCATCGGTCTTATGTCTGGCACCTCTTTGGATGGTGTGGATATGGCCTATTGCGTTTTTGATAAAAACAATGGTGTATGGACTTATGAAATAGTTAAAAGCATTACCGTTGATTATAATCAATTGTGGAGAAATAAGCTTTCGGAAGCTCATAAGCTAAGTGCTGAAAAACTTTTGAAATTAGATTTTGAATTTGGACATTATTTGGGAAAACTTACCTCTGCATTTATTAAACGTCAGCACCTACAACCAAATCTGGTAGCATCGCATGGCCATACTGTTTTTCATAACCCAAAGCAAGGATATACTCTGCAAATAGGACAAGGCGCTGCATTAGCTTCTCATTTTGATTGTCCGTTGGCATATGATTTCAGATCTCAAGATATAACACTAGGTGGGCAGGGCGCGCCATTAGTACCCATAGGCGATCAATTGCTTTTTAGTGAATATGATGCTTGTATTAATCTTGGTGGAATTGCAAATGTAAGCATGAGCAATAATGGCATTAGAACAGCATGGGATATTGGAGTATGTAATATGGCTCTTAATTATATAGCACAAAAACAAAATTTAATTTTTGATAAAGATGGTAAATTAGCCTCTTCAGGAAAAATTAATCGGGCTCTTTTGCAAGAACTTAATGAATTAAACTATTATAAACTACAATCACCAAAATCAATTGGCAGGGAACATTTCGAAAGAGATATATTGCCATTAATTAATATTGATAGAATTCCAATTACAGATATTTTGCGCACTATGGTAGAGCATATAAGTTATCAAATTTATCTTTCGCTAAAAGATGTTTATGGCTCAATACTATTTACTGGCGGAGGTGCTTTAAATAGCTTTTTGATGCAACAAATTTCTAATAAAATTGAAGGAATTGCGGTAGTTCCCAACCAATTGATGATAGAAGCAAAAGAAGCATTAATTTTTGCATTTTTAGGAGCATTGCGCATGGAAAACGAAGTAAATGTATTAGCTTCTGTTACTGGTGCATCGCGAAATCACTCTGCAGGAAGTATTATTTATTAATAAATAACAAACAATAAAAATGGATAATCAACAGCAAATAATAGACGATACAATCCAATATTTAAAAGATAGCTTTAGCGGAGAAGCCACTGGCCACGATTGGTTTCATATTGAAAGAGTTTGGAAACTATCGAAATCAATTGCTAAAAAAGAAGGAGATATGGATCTGTTTGTTGTGGAGATGGGTGCTTTAATGCATGATATTGCCGATCATAAATTTCACGACGGAGATGAATCTGTAGGTCCAAAAAAAGCTGCAGAATATCTATCACAATTTGATATTGAATCGGATAAAGTTGAGAAAATCATTAAAATTGTAGAAGAGATAAGCTATAAAGGCAAAAACATACCTACAAAAATGAGTTCCAAAGAAGGTGAAGTTGTACAGGATGCTGACCGATTGGATGCAATGGGTGCTATTGGTGTCGCTCGTACATTTGCTTATGGTGGTTCAAAGGGAAGAAGTATTTACGATCCAATTGTAAAGCCTGTTTGCCACACTTCTTTTGCTGCTTACAAAACAAGTACCGCACCTACAATAAACCATTTCTACGAAAAATTGCTTCTATTAAAAGATCGATTGAATACTAATACAGCAAAAACTGAGGGAGAAAGACGCCATGAATTTATGGAGTCTTTTCTTACTAATTTCTATCAAGATTGGAATGCCCAAATAAGATAGTATAGAGTCTCCTTTATGGAATTAAAGTAACTGTTCCTCCTTTGGAATAAGTTCTGCCTGCAATGGTTGTAAAGCTAACCAAATAAGTATATACACCCTGGTACAATTGCCCATCAATATATCCATTCCAGCCTTGATTATAATCAGTGGTTTCAAAAATTACGTTTCCTAATCTATCATACATAATGAAACTATAGGCAACAATACCATCCAACTGACCCGTAGGGATAAAAATATCATTTAGTCCATCTCCATTAGGTGTGAAAGCAGATGCAATAAAGAATTTTACACAATCCTCTACATTTAATAAAATTTCTTCATCATCAATGCATTCATTAATATCTGTTCCAACAACTGACACAATCATTGAGCCCGTAGCATCAATCATAATATTAGCTCCTGAATTGCCATTGCTCCAATGGTAAGTATCTGCACCATTAGCATCTAAATAAATAGTATCACCATAGCAATATTCTTCCTTGTCTGAAGTAATACTTAATATAGGCAATGCATTTACTGCAACAGAAACATCATCAAAATTTACACAACCATTATTATCGGTGCCCGTAACTGAATATACTGTTGTAACCAATGGACTTACATTGATACTTGAATATGTTCTGCCATCATTCCAAACATAAGTATTTGCATTATGTGCCTTAAGTTTTATGGTATCGTTATAACACAGCATTGTATCATTACCTGCAAAAACATCAGGAAGAGGATTAACTGTAACCATAACTGAATCTAACGAAAAACATGTTAGACTACTATATGTCTTTAAATAATATAGGCTATCTGTATTGGGAGCAACTGTAATATCACTTGTTGAATCGCCAGTTGACCATAAGTAAGTACAATTAGGCACTTGCAGGGCACTCAATAATGTTGAATCACCAATACATATTTCATCATCTAAACCAGCATCTGCTGTTGGTGCTAAGAAAAGTGTTAAATCAACTACATCTGAACCAGAACAATTTCCACTGGTAACTGTTACAGAGTATGTACCAGAAGTAGATGTTGTAATAGTTTGAGTCGTTACACCTGTACTCCATAAATAAGTATCGTATCCTGGCCCTGCATCAAAGATCGTTTGATTACCTGGAATTGCACATATTGCTGTATCAGGGCCTAAATTTGGTTGTGGGTTAGGTATAACTATAACATTAATTGTATCCATGGCTATATTTCCTATTGAATCCATTATAATTACTACATAAGGGCCTGATGTAGTTGGAAACACTGCAGCAGTAGGCTGTAAGCCTGTAGCGCCATAAGACCAAAATACATTTTGATTATTAGGACAAGATATTTGAACCTCATCAATTCCCCAAGCATCCCATCCTGCACTACTATTTGCAAGCTGAGCCCATCTTATTCGTGTGCTAGTTGTGGCAGCAGCAGCAGGAACCATGTTTTCATAAAAATGCCAGTAATACAATGGGCTACTCCCTTGTGAATTAGCACTTGATAATGGCTGCCAATATCCACCAGAACCTGAATTTGTAGTTACCATAGGAGTGACAAATGGTCCTGTAATAGAGTTTACTCCTGAAGGATTGATATTTGGTCCAGGAAAATCAGTCCAACTAGTACCATTATTTGTAGAATACTGTAAATGAACCCCTTCATTTGCGGCATCAGGATCTTCACACGGACCAGAGCCTTGAATCCTTCCATACCTCATCCACCAATTTACAACACATCCACCTATAGAAAAATCATATGAATTTGTAACCAATGTACGAGTTGGGCTTGCTGTTGTACCTACCCATAAATGAAAACCTGAAGGCCCTGTACCACAAGGGTTATTATAAACAGGATTGGCAGCAGTACTGCTCCAACCACTTCCTATGACTCCATTGTTGAAATTATTGTTCATCAAATAACTGCAAGTACCATCTGCTTTGAAATATAAAGAATCTCCTAAACAAATTGTAGTGTCTTGTGTAGGTAGAGTAACGACTATGCTACATTGTGAATAACTTGTTTTAATAACCAAAATATTAATAATAATGGAAATTAATAAAATATAAGTGTTTTTCATGGTTAAAAAATTATGATTAATTTAATTTTAACATTGCGAAGACAACTAAAGTTGCTCAAAAGGTGCATGCGTGAATAAATAAATCAATAAATAGCCCCAACTCAATAGAGCTGAGGGCTATCGATATTACAAATCATATGAGGTTTATTTAATCACCGTAATTTTTCTAGTGATTGATTTATTTTCGAATGTAATAGTATAGTAATAAATACCAGCATCTAGTTTATTAGCATCTATAGACCATTGGTGCTTTCCTCGACTATTCTGAGACTCTAATTGAATCAATTGTTTTCCCAAAATATTTGTTAGTTTAAATTGCACTGGCCCTGATTTTGGAATATAATACTCAACAATACTATGCTCTTTTGCTGGATTAGGTTTGTTTTGTGCTACCACAAATTGATCACCGCTAGCATCATTAATTCCTGTTCCAGCTATATATACAAAAGCACTATCATTATCAGAGTACGCATCATTTGTAAGTAATGTACGAGCGCAAACAATATAATTACCTGCTGGTGAAATATAATTATTAGTAAAAACATAAGCAACAGAATCACCTGGCAAAATAGTTCCAATAAAAGTCTCTACAGGAGAATTTGACCCAGCTACACTAAACCTAACATCAACACTTGATAATGTATCTGTACCGTAATTAGTAAAATAAACCTGAATTTGGGTTGTCTGCCCTATTGTTGTTTGACCGTATGGAGCAACAATACTTGATACACCCGCATCTAAAGCTGGTGAGAGAACTGTAATGCCCATGCAAAGAGTATCATTAACGTATTGCATATCTGTACTTAGGTTTGTAAATGCACAAATAGTTTGAGTCATATTGCTAACATTAAAAGGTATGGTAAATAGGTGCTCAACTGTAGAATCTGGTAATATTGATCCAACATAAGATTCTGAAACAGCATTCATACCATTAATTTTATATCCAATAGGAACATTGCTAATAGTATCTGTTCCAAAGTTTTTAATCTTAACCCTTACCGTATGGTTTGAACCTCGGATTAGTGAATCTGATGGAAGCATTATTTCTGTTATACCAGCATCGTATTGCAATGGAGGGAAGAATAATTTAAAGTCATCAATTGCCCAGCCCTCTTCTGAAAGATTATATGGCACCGTTTCAAACTTGAATCTAAATTGAACTGTAGCACCCGTATTAAAAGTGGCTGGATCAAGTTTTATCCATGACTTTATCCAAGTAGTATTCATCATATTCCACTTATGCTTACCGCTAACATTGGTTGTATACCAATTTTGCGAATTAGTAATACCTATATAGCCTATTGATGACCATAAAATTCCATTAAATGAATATTCTAATTCGCCAAATGCTTTACTAGGATGAGTACGCATAAATTGCCAAAACTCTACTGTAATAGAATCAGCATATGGTAGAATAGTAAAAAATGGTGTATATAAATACTCGGTTGCTGAGGTTAAATAATCAGCACTAAGTTTAGTTGCCCACGCATTAGAATCGCTATGTGCTGAACTAATATTTGTTGTGGATGGTGTGCCAAGCTCCCATTGTTTATAAGTTCCAACAGGCATCCAATCGCTAGTAAATTCAAAATTATCGCTATAATTAGGGAAAAAAGTTTTTAATCCTTTATATATTTCACAAGCAGTATCATTAACCGCAACAACATCATTAGGATATTCGCCAAAAGCACAAACTTCACTTACTCCACTAGGTAATGCAAATGTTTGAAAGAAAGTAAATGTGTCTTGAGTTAAAGGAGCCAAGGTAGTATAAAAAGTATCTCGGTATACTGCACCACCATTAACCTGATATGCTAATGGAATATCAAATAATGTATCCATACCATAATTTTCAACTGCAACTTTAACAGTCGAAATTGTAGCAGCAGGTCCAAAGTTTTTACCACTCACTATTGAATTTAATCCCAAGTCGATAGAATTAGGTTCCCATAAAATCACATTATCAATCAGCACATTATCACCATCATAACTACCTTGACCATATGCATAGTGGTTAGCAGCTTCAAATCGAATACTAAAAGTTTGACCAACATAGGAATCCAAAACAAATATATGGCCCATAAAAGGATCACTATTAATTGTAACTGGATGAAATACACTATCTCCTGCAGCATTTGTCAAATAATGAGTTCCACTATTATCGATTAACAACACTCTAAACCAATTGCTCGTATTCAAAGATGAAGAGGAATAGCCAGTTTGCTTAAGGTCAAATTTTAGATTTAAATGACTAAGGTTTGTTGCGTTTACATTACAAGTATAAGCTGTGGAAACGTGCATAGTATTAGTAAATGCTTGATCTACATTACTAGGATTTGTCCAATTATAGTATCCACCTCCTGTAAAATGTAATCCAAAATTACTATTGTTTGCAGAAAAAGAAGTTATACTTACAGAAGCCTCTGATCCACTTTCGGTACGAAAACTAATATTATTTCCGCTTTCAAAATTTTCATTATATGGGAAGTTTGAAATTGCGGTGAAACTTATTACTTCAACAGGAGCCATTGCATCATTTGATAAGTTACCATCTCCACTAATGATAATATGAGAATTGAAATTATAAATTCCATTAGCCGAAAGATCATAATTTGTTGTAATTACATAATTTGAAATTGCACCAGAAGCGAGACTACCACTATTAAGCACATAAGTAATTGTATCTGGATTTATTCCGGTAATTTCAACAATAATACTTGCTGGTGTTGTAGCAAAATTAATATTATTTAATCCAAAATTCCTGACTTCAATAACAATACTATCTGTGGCTGAAAAGCTACAAGATTGCATTGTTGGATAAGGCATACTTAATACCCCAAGATCAATTGCTGGAGGAGTAAATTCATCAACACCAATAGAAGGAGCTGTTGTGCTTCTAGTCTCTTCATCAATATCTGTAGTTACTGTTGAAAATGGAGTTGCAGTATTATATAAACCAAACTGCTGACTATGTAAATCATTCGCTGCATAAAATAATGGTTTAACTCGAATTGAGTTAACATTCTTAGTTACATCAAAACTTTGTAGTATAGCTAGAGTTCCGATATCCGTTGCTCCCCAATGCACATATAAACTTGAGGTAGTATCTGTATAATAGTTATTATAATCCATTTGCGTAAATGCATTAGGCGATGTAACATATAAAGCATAGCCTATTGATGTTGCGGAATTATTATTTAATAAACGTAATGAAGTTCCATTTGAAAAATACATACCTCGTGAAGATGTCGATCCGCTTGTAATATTTATAGAGTTATATACAATATCTATATAATTACTACTATAGGCATAGATTCCGTACTTGGCACTCAATCCCGTCTGAAAGCTAATCATATTATTTGATATTAATGCTCTATTAGTCGTAGTTCCAGCTCCATTCAAATAAATTCCATAAGCTCCATTTAAAGGAATTAAATCAATAACATTTTTATTAATTTGGAATCCATTACGCAAATAGTATGCATAAATACCATAGGCAGATGTATTTACACCTAAATCCTGAATATAATTGTTTTCTATGACTACACTATCGCTATAGTAAAAATAAACACCATAATTCACAAAATCATTAATTCTATTATTTGTAATATGAATGTTTGAAATATGATCATAAGAAGTATGGTAAAAATTAATTCCTCTATAGCCTGAATTAATATTATTATTATTCACTAATATAGAATGTGTATCATGGTTATTAGCATAAACACAACTTGCTTCAGAAGGATATCCACTTGAAACAGTACTATTCAAAACATTATTTTCGATATTAATATTATTAGCACCATTTTCGAGTACAATAACATTTCCATAATTACTTCCGTTGGCAGATAGTGTTAAATTTCTAATATTAATATACTCAGCCCCTCTTAATAATATAATATAATTATACTGCATATTTGTAGAAGTGTTTATTACTACATCTGTACTGTCCATAGTAGCCGATTGGAATGTAATTGTATTAGTAGAGCTACTCCCAACAATTGCAGGTATAATGATTTTTTCAGTATAGTTTCCTGAATCTACATTAAATACAACTGGGCCACAAATTCCACAATCAATTAAATCTGCAGCTGCAGAATTAAATGTTGGATACCTTGAGTTTATACCAATTGCATATGGGCCACTCATTAATACTTTAACAGTGGTAGAATTAGTGTCGTTAGTGCCAATATTATCACCACTAGCTACTACCCATGAATTAATAATAATAGTTCCTCCCAATAAATATGAAGCAGCAATGGTTACAGTATCTACAGCTCCATGAGTAAGATTTCCTACCCAACTATAAGCTGTTTGGCTACTACCATTTTCTGACCAATAAATTGATGCAGAGGTTAAATTATTTAATCCATAATTTTTCAAAACAACCTTGATTGGTGTACTTGCACAACTATTTATATTAGTATTTGGTAATATAACTTCAGCGATACTAGCATCCACATTTGGAAAACCGGTTACACTAACAACCAATGGGAATATATCGCTTTGGCATAATCCAAACCCTTCTTGTTG
>JAOZKO010000215.1 GCA_029935325.1 Bacteroidales bacterium | reverse complement strand
ATTTTTTATCATAGAAAACTTAAATAATACTATATTTGCTGATTCACACTAAAAAAGCAAACATATTATGAAGGCAACCTATTTTTTAGATCAAATTGACGACCTAAACTTACTTACATTTTTAGAAAACACTGCAAATAAATTCCCCGATAGTCCTGCACTATGTTATGTGGGAGAGGACTATATATTATACAAAGATTTTTATAAAAAGGTTAAGCAATTATCCATCAGCTTACAGAATAACAATATAAAAGCTGGTGATAAAGTAGCGATTTGGAGCGAAAATGGACCAAATTGGTTAATAGCATATTTTTCTATTGTAGGAATTGGTGCCGTGGCAGTGCCAGTACTGCCTGATTTTTCGGCAAAGGAGGCTGCCTATATACTGGATCACTCCGATGCTAAAATCATATTTTTATCAGAGAATCAAAATCTAAAACTCCAAAAAGCAAATATCACTCCTGATGGCTTATTAGTGGGGATAAAAGATTTCTCTATTGGCTTTAATAAAGATAAAATTGAGCAGAAAAACTTCATTAATTTTAAAGAAGAAGATTTCGAAGGATTCTCCTTTCCGGATGTAAAATCAACAAGTTTAGCAGCAATAATATACACAAGTGGCACAACAGGCTCATCAAAAGGTGTAATGCTCACCCACAGAAACCTTATAGCCAACAGCATACAAGGGTGGAATACACACCCCACTGACCAAACAGACCGATTCCTTTCCATATTACCAATGTCGCATTCCTACGAATTTACATTAGGAAATATATATGCTGTTATGAGTGGGGCATCAATACATTATATTAGTAAACCTCCAACAGCCTCCGTACTTATGCCTGCTCTTAAGTTGGTAAAACCTACTTTGATGTTCTCGGTTCCTTTGATAATGGATAAGATATTTAAGTCAAAAATACGACCAGAACTTACAAACTCCAAACTTAAGAGGTTTTTATATGGTACCGATATGTTCAGAAAATTGCTACATAGAGTTGCTGGCAAAAAGCTGTATAGTACCTTTGGTGGAGAATTAAAATTCTTTGGTATTGGTGGCGCAAAGCTCGATGAGGATGTTGATAGGTTTTTATACGAATCAAAATTCCCATATTCTATTGGTTACGGACTTACCGAAACCTCACCTTTATTAGCTGGTACAGCTCCAGGTAAAACAAAGATTGGAGCAACTGGGCCTGCAGTGCTTGGTGTTGATTTAAAACTCAGAAATATTGATCCAAAAACTGGTGAAGGAGAGGTAATAGCATACGGACCTAATATTATGCAAGGATATTATAAGGCCGATGATTTGAATAAGGAAGTTTTTACTGATGATGGAGGATTTATTACTGGCGATACTGGAATTTTTGATAAGGATAATTACCTTTATATAAAAGGTAGAATAAAGAATATGATACTTGGCCCTAGTGGTGAGAATATATTTCCAGAAGAAATAGAGGCTCAGATAAATAAAAGCGAATGGGTATTGGAGTCATTGGTATATGAGCTTAAAGGAAAAGTTGTGGCAAGAGTTGAGATTAATATGGAAGAATTTCAAAAGCAGTTTACTGACCTCAAAGGTAAGACTGTAGAAATGGAAAAAGCTATTAACGAAATTCTTAGCAATTTACGAAAGACTGTTAATGAAGAAGTAAATAAATTTTCGAAGCTTACTCATGTTTTTGAGCAGAAAGAGCCTTTTGTAAAAACTCCAACAAAGAAAATCAAAAGGTATCTTTATAAGGATAAAGAGGCTCATGAAAATCCTGGTTTAGTTGAAGGTAGTGATAATTAGTGAAGTAATAAAACGCCAATTTATTCACGTCGTATTTATTTTTGGTGTGTTCATGATTTCGCTCCGCTCTGTACTGCCCCGATTTATCGGGGTAAACTGTTATTCTCATCTTTAAACCCAGTCATTTACTCCAAACCTTCGGAGTAAACTCCTGATATTAAAGATATCGAAAGCCTTGTACTTGACGCTTTCTTATCAGCCTTAATAGAAACAAGTAGTTTTATTGTTGAGTCTAATTAATTTCTAGTCCGTTGATGTTTTATATGAATCATAGAATCAGGTTATTACAATTTTATGCAATAATATATAATATTCACGAAGTGAACCCTTTGCGTCTCTGCGTCTTTGCGAGAAACCATAAGTCACTGAAGTATTAATTAATTACTAGAATTAAGTTTTCTTGCGTAATATTATATACTGAAAGGCATATGATGGAAGTCAATGAAATTCGAAAGCTTAGTCTAAACTTTCATCAACCACCCTCTTAGTAGCATTAATAAGACTACTAATGGATTTATAGCTACTATTTTCTAGGAATATTATTGTAAGGCTATCTTTGGGATATTGCGTAATGGAAGTTCTAAAACCATTCCATTTGCCATTATGATAAATGACCTTTTCACCATCCTTAATTTTAATATGAAAACCGTAACCATACTCAATTTCTCGACCTTTGGTGGTTTTTGCTTGAGCATACATTTCATTCAAAAGCTCTGTAGAAATTAGTTTTCCTGAGTTTAATCCATCAACCCATTTATTGAGGTCGGTAGCTGTTGAAAATACATTTTTATCACCAACGACCCCATCGTTTATTGTTGCTGGATTTTTTATATGATGGCGATATCTGTAAATCCGATATCCCCAAAGTTGATTTTTCTTTTCGGTATCCTTACCAAAGGAATAAACAAAAGAATTACTCATACCCAAAGGTTTAAAGATATTCATTTCCAGAAACTCGCCTAATGATTTATTCGAAATTTCTTCAATGATGGAAGCTAAAACTAAATAATTTGTATTTGAATAAACATACTTTTTTCCAGGGCTAAAGAATAGTGGAAGATTATACTCTTCTATTAAATCCATCACTTCCATATTTGATGGCGGGCTTTCCTCTTCCCACTTATGCTCCACTAACCAGAAATATTTTGGCAGTCCAGAGGTATGACTCAAGCATTGTTTAATAGTAATTTCTGAATATGGAAAATCAGGAAAATACTTACTAATTGGATCATTCAAATCTAACTTCTCCTGCTCGTATAAAATAAGAATAGCGGCTGCAGTAAATTGTTTGCTAACCGATGCTAATTGAAAGCTTGAAACACTATCGATTAATGTTTTCTTTTTGAAATTCGCATAGCCATACTCTTTATTAATCAGCACTTGTCCTTTTTTGGAAACAAGAATACTACCATTAAAGCCGTATTGCTTTTTTGCATTAGAAAATATATCATCTATTTTTTTGGCTGCTTTTTCAACTTCAGCATCAGTATAACGTATTATGGTTTTTATTTCAATGGGTTCAGGTTCTTCATTGCATCCCAATAAAAAACTGAGTGTTATAAAGGTAAATATGTATAGTATATATTTCAAATCAGATTATTTTTATGCTTTTTGTGAAGAAAATTTATGCCCCCATACAGCAAAGAAAATAATATATATATAAAGAGGAATCAGAATAATATATGCCATTTGGCTTCCAATAGTTTTTATATCAGAAAGGTAACCATATAGCAAAGGTATGGTAGCACCTCCAGCAATAGCCATTACCAAAATAGCCGATCCTTGTTTTATAAATTTTCCAAGACCATCAATGGCTAATGGCCAAATGGCGGGCCACATAATTGAATTGGCTAATCCCAATGCCGCGATAAATAGTATCGATGTATAACCTTCAGTAGTAATAGCAATTATGGTAAAAATAATTCCCAATAGAGCAAATAGCAATAATGCTTTGTCTTGTTTAATGTATTTGGGAATGGCAAAAATTCCAAAGAAATAACCTGGCATCATGGCAAAAAGAGTAAATGATGAAAAGAACTTGGCCTCTTTCATTTTAAAACCCAAATCCTTTCCGTAGGAAATTAATGTATCAACGGCAATTACTTCTGCGCCCACATAAACGAAGATTGCCAAGGCACCTAACCAAAGGTGAGGAAATTGAAATATAGATGTTTTTTCGCCCATTGAAGTATCGGCACTATCATCATCGATATTAATTTCGGGTAGTTTAGAGTACTTAATAAAAACAGCCAAGAGAGCTAGCGAAATAGCAATAACTATATATGGAATAATTACTTTTGACGAGAGGATATCAAGTTCAGCGGCTTTTTCTACTAGGGAAAGTGTTTCAAGTTTCTCTTCTAATTTGTCGCTGCCCTCAAGGATTATTGTACCAAGGATTATAGGGCTTAGCATTCCAGCAACTTTATTGGCAACACCCATTATACTTATGCGTCTTGCTGCACTTTCGATAGGGCCAAGAATAGTTACATAAGGATTAGAAGCTGTTTGTAAAAGGGCTAAACCCGTTCCCATAATAAACAAACCCAGTAAAAACAGTCCATAAAAACGAGTATAAGCAGCAGGGATAAATAATAACGCACCAAAAGCCATTACTGCTAAGCCAAGCGACATGCCGTTTTTGTATCCTGTTTTATTGAGTACAAAAGAAGAGGGCAGGGCCATTACAAAATAAGAGATATAAAAAGCAAACGTAACGAGGTAAGATTCAAACGAAGTAAGTTCGCAAGAGATTTTCAAATAAGGTATAAGTGTAGCATTAAGCCAAGTTATAAAACCAAAGATAAAAAACAGAATTCCAATTATTACAATTGGTCCAGTATTACTTTTTGTTGTATTATTCATATCTCGAATATTAATATTAATAATTGGCAAAGAAGATGTTTTTTATGGGTCGTAAAATGATATTAAAATATTTTTTTGAACTGATTTATTAAAAAAGAAATTATTATATCTTTGCAGCCGCATTAGAGCAAAAATGCACGAATGGGGATTAGCTTCCCGATTAAGCAAGAAAAATGGTTTATCGGGACAGGCAGATTCGCTAATCCCATTGAGATTGTTAGAATTTGTCAAATATTTAAGGGGGATTAGCTCATCTGGCTAGAGCGTCTGACTGGCAGTCAGGAGGTAATCGGTTCAAGTCCGATATTCTCCACTTTGATTAACAAGCACTTACAAAGATTATTTGTAGGTGCTTTTTCTTTGTGTACCAACAAATGTACCAACAAATTGAGTTTTTACTTACAGTTTTACACGTAAAAAACAATACAATTTTTCTAATACAATATAAGCACTAAACAAAGAAACACAAAAAACTCACACAGTGTAAACATCTCAAATAAAACACTATAGGATGCTTATTTGTATGTTTATAGGCGTGTTTCTAATTTTATTGAAATAGACCAGTATTTATAAGCTTCTTTAAAAATAATAAGCCATATAATATTTTAATATTAACATGCCTAACAGCTAGTAATTCAAGATATTAAATACTAATAGGGGGT
>JAOZKO010000214.1 GCA_029935325.1 Bacteroidales bacterium | reverse complement strand
TAGCTGTTATAAGTTATTTGCTATTCGTTCCTTAAGACAAGACTATTAAAGTTTTAGACGTTTTCTTACAAAGTCAAAGTAAAATAAAAACCAAAATACCCTACTTTTGACAAATGGAAATTTCCAATAATCAACATCAGGAAGATGAAGCACAACTATTGTTAAGTGTAAAAGACTTACAAGTAGATTTCAAGACTGAAGAAGGGCAAATAACAGCAGTAAAAAGCCTAAGCTTTGATTTAAAGCGAGGTGAAGTATTGGGAATTGTTGGTGAGTCGGGTTCTGGCAAATCGGTTTCCTCAATGGCTATTATGGGGATTTTATCCAAAATGGCCTCCATTCCCAAAGGAAGTATTCAATATTATGGTGATTCGGATAAAACTAAGGAACTGACTAATATTCCTGAGAAAGAGTTTAGGAAAATAAGAGGTGCAGAAATAAGTATGATTTTTCAAGAGCCAATGACTTCCTTAAATCCAGTTATACGCTGTGGAGATCAGGTTGTTGAAGCTATTATTCTGCATCAGAAAATATCCTATAAAAAAGCTAAAAAACAAACTCTAGAACTTTTTGAAGAAGTAGAACTCCCTAGACCAGATAAAATATTTAGTTCGTATCCACATCAAATTTCAGGAGGGCAGAAGCAAAGGGTGATGATAGCTATGGCAATTTCGTGCAAACCAAAACTGCTAATTGCTGATGAGCCAACTACTGCTCTGGATGTGAGAGTTCAGAAAACAATTCTTGATATTCTACTTAATTTGCAAAAGAAGTACGGCATGAGTATAATCTTTATCACTCATGATTTGGGAGTTATTGCTCAGGTTGCCCAAAGAGTATTGGTGATGTATAGAGGAGAAATGCTAGAGAGTGGAAGTATTGATGATATTTTTCATCATTCAAAAGTAGCTTATACAAGAGGCTTGCTAAATTGCAGACCAAGAACCGATATTCGCTCAAAACAACTACCTACAGTAAACGATTATTTGGAGTTAAGTCAGAGCGAAATAGACAATAAGCTATTGCCAATAAGTGCGGAACAAAGAGCAATAGATCATAAGCTATTATATAAGCAAGAGCCTTTGTTGCAAGTAGAAAATCTTACAACTTCATATATTGCTGAGCGAAATATTTTCGGGAAGGCTAAAAGTTTTGTTTTTGCTGTGGACGATGTTAGCTTCGATGTATATAAAGGAGAAACATTGGGCCTAGTGGGCGAATCTGGCTGTGGTAAAACAAGTTTAGGGCGAACTATTTTGCAAATGATTCCTTCTAAATTGGGTAGAGTACTGTACAAAGGTGCGGATTTATCAAAGCTTAGTAAATTGCAAATGCGAAACCTAAGACGTGAAATTCAGATTATTTTTCAAGATCCATATTCATCACTTAATCCGCGATTGAGTATTGGCGATGCTATATTGGAACCCATGATGGTACATGGTATTTTGAACTCCAAAAAGGAAAGAAGGCAGAGAGTTATTGAACTATTGGAGAGAGTAAATTTGAGTGAAAGTCATTATAATAGATATCCCCATGAGTTTAGCGGAGGGCAAAGACAAAGGATTGTAATTGCTCGTAGCCTAGCTCTAAATCCTGAGTTTATTGTTTGTGACGAATCTGTTTCAGCACTTGATGTATCAGTACAAGCACAGGTTTTGAATTTGCTAAATGAGCTAAAACAAGAGTTTGGACTAACATATATTTTTATCTCCCACGATTTGTCAGTTGTAAAATATATGAGTGATAGAATATTAGTAATGCGTGATGGTAAGCTAGTGGAATTAGGCGAAGCAGATCAGGTATATATTAATCCACAAAATAATTATACTCGAGAGCTTATTGATGCTATTCCTGAAGTTTAATGATTGGAATTCAATCCGTTGATAGAGTGCTAAAAACTAAAACCGATAACCAATTCCCACAGTAGCATCCCAAGTAGCATAAGTTTTATTACCATTAAGCATATTTGCACTAAAGTTCAGCATAACTCTTTTATAAGTTGTCATAAATCCAAACTCAAGTTCATAGCCTCCTTGTGTCCACGATTCCCTTCGTTTCGGAAACCATTCGCCATAACCAGCACCAAAGAAAGTGTGAAGACTAAAGGAATTTTTAACATAAAGTGGCGCAATTAATCCACCTGTTACAGAAAACAAATTAGTAGTACCAGTTTGATACTCCCCAGAGCCTTCTCCAGAGCCTCCATAATCAAACATTATACCTTGCCCAAATCTTGCTCCCACATAAAAACCTGTTCTACGCATAAATCCAACCCTCAATCCTAAAGGAGTATTATATATGCCGGAATTTGTAGAGATAAAAAATTTCGTTGGGCACTTACTATTATCGAAAATGCTAAAATCAATTTTCTTTTTATGGATTGTATCTTGTTGTTCTTGTGAAAATACTGAATTAGAAAAAAAGCCTAGTAATAATGCTAATAAGATAATTCTCATGGTTTTTTGGTTTTAGTTTAACGATATAAGTACTATATTTTTAGAACAACGCAAAGATACTTATTTTATTTCATAAGTTGGCACTACAGGATTTAGTGGGATTTAGTGGGTGCATTCGTGGCTTTTCAATAAGTATGAGTTTACTTGACCTTTTAATATTATTAGTTTTTCCATTTGCTTAAATCATTACTTTTGTGCTCATAAAACTATCAAATTATGACACCACAAGTTAGCATTATAATGGGCAGTACTTCTGATCTGCCAGTGATGGAAAAAGCAGCAGCATTTTTCGAATCCCTTGAAATTCCATTTGAGATAAATGCCCTTTCAGCGCATAGAACTCCTGATGCAGTAGAGAAATTTGCCCGCGAGGCTTCCGATAGAGGAATAAAAGTAATAATTGCTGGAGCAGGAATGGCTGCTCACCTACCTGGTGTTATTGCTGCAATGACTCCACTACCAATTATTGGAGTTCCAATTAAGGCTAGCTTAGACGGAATGGATGCCCTTTTGGCAATAGTGCAAATGCCTCCAGGAATTCCTGTGGCAACAGTTGCAATAAACGGAGCTTTAAATGCAGCAATACTTGCTACACAAATGATGGCTACCGGCGATGCTGTTCTTTTTGATAAGCTTATAAAGTATAAAGGTGAGCTTAAAGGCAAAATTGTAAAAGCTAATGAAGAGCTTTCTAAAATTTCCTATAAGTTTAAAACCAATTAAAAGGTGGAAATAGAACTTTTTATCCCGTGTTTTATAGATCAGGTTTATCCAGATACTGGGTTTAATTTGGTCAAGATTCTTGAAAAATTAGATATTCAGGTCCACTATAATACCAAGCAAACTTGCTGTGGGCAAATGGCTTTTAATAGCGGCTATTGGGATGAAGCGCGTAGTTTGGGAGAAAAGTTTATTAAGGATTTTAATACTGGTAGAATAATAGTAGGTCCAAGTGCTTCTTGCATTGGAATGGTTAAAAATCATTATCCTAAGCTTTTTCATAATACTTCTTTGCATAATACTTACAAAGAGGTGCAATCCAATATTATTGAAATCTCAGATTTCCTAGTTAATCATCTAAATGTTACTAACATTGGAGCTAGCTTTCCTCATAAGGTAACAGTTCATGATAGCTGTGCAGCAAAGCGTGAATATGGTTTGACCCACGAAGTACGCACTCTTTTGAATAATGTAAAGGATATCGAAATTGTAGAAATGAAAGAGTCTGATACCTGCTGTGGATTTGGTGGGACTTTCTCGGTAAAGCATGAAGCAATTTCTACTTCCATGGCAGAGCAAAAAGTTAAAAATGCTATGGATACAGGTGCTGAGTTTATTGTAAGTACTGAGTCCTCCTGTTTGTTGCATATTCAAGCATATATCAAAAAGCATAAATTACCAATTAAGACTATTCATATTGTTGATATTCTTGCCTCTGGCTGGGAAAATTAATTTATGGAGTTTTAAAAGGATTTATTAGAAAATTATTTCAATCCTCATAGAATCATATATTGAAAGTATTTCAGGACATAAATAAGCTTGATATTATAGGCAGACCAGTTGCTACAATTGGTACTTTTGACGGTGTACATCGTGGACATCAAGAGGTAATTGCGCACCTTATTAGCGAAGCCAAAAAACGAAATACAAAATCGCTTTTAATAACATTTGATCCGCATCCCAGAATTGTACTTAATAAAGGTGCAAGAGATTTGAGATTGATAAATAATCCCAAAGAAAAAATTCAAATACTTGGCCAATTGGGCCTTGACTATCTTTTAGTACTACCTTTTACCTTTGAGTTCTCGAAGACATCAGCACGAGATTTTATTGAAAATTACCTTGTGGAGAAGCTAAATATACAAGCAATGACTATTGGTTATGACCATAGTTTTGGTAGGATGAATGGAGAATCAATTGATGTGGAATTGCTTTTAAAATCCTATAATATTCAAGTGGAGCGCATTCCGGAACTTGATGTTAAAGATGTGCCAGTAAGTTCTACCAAAATTCGAAATGCTGTTCAGAGTGGAGAAATAGAATTGGCAAATGAGCTTTTAGATTATAAGTATCATCTATGTGGCAATGTAATACATGGCAATAAAATAGGCAGAAGCATTGGTTTTCCTACTGCTAATATTATGCTAGAATATAAACTGAAGTTACTTCCTGCTGATGGAGTATATGTTGTAGAGGTTGTTTTCGAAGACAATACTTACCAAGGAATGCTAAATATAGGTTTTAAACCAACCTTGCAGGCTAATGAGAGAAGTATAGAAGTTCATATTCTTGATTTTGATAGAATAATTTATGGCACTCGCCTTGAAATTATGGTTTTGAAAAAAATTCGCTCTGAAATAAGTTTTGAGAATATAGAACTCCTAAAAGCCCAGCTCGAGAAAGATAAATTATTTGTTAGAGATTTCTTTGCTTAGCTTTTTCAATACTCTTTCCATTGCCTTTTGATGAAAATCAAAATCCCGAATTTCCTTATCAATATACATCAGTCCAAATTGCAATTGATATTGCTTATCCTGTTGCGCATCCCATATAATCGACTTCTGTATGCGATAGGCCTCACGCATATATCTTTTTATCTTATTTCTGTCAACAGCTTTCTTGAAATTTCGCTTGCTTACGCTAATCATTATTTGAACCGGTACTTCATCTTGAATTTCCTCAGTCTTAATCCAGACCGCACGATAGGGATGCGAAAACAGACTTTTGCCTTTTTCAAAAAGAATACTGATTCCCTTTTTGCTATTTAATCGTTCCGACTTTTTAAAACTGTTATCCATGCTCTGCAAAAGTAATAATATACTTTATTGAAATATGTGTTTTTTGTAAATAATCTATATTGTGCCTGCAAGAAAACTTAGTATATTTGTGTC
>JAOZKO010000213.1 GCA_029935325.1 Bacteroidales bacterium | reverse complement strand
CCTGAATCCCCCGATAGTTTTAATGAATATACGCCTTGTGCAAATTGCGACACATCAATAAATAAATTACAATTACCTGAAATAAAGTCTTGATTACTAATGAAAATTACTTTTCCTGCAAGGTCGGTAATTTGGATATCTAAATTTTGATTTATTGAGCTTTCAAACTCGATTAGCAAATTGTGATGTGCTGGAACTGGGTATAATTTAAATGAAACAATAGAGGTATTAGTTTGTAAACCAGTAGAAACAATATCAATTTGTTTTGAGAAGCTTCTGTTTCCACAATTATTGGTGGCAGTTAGCGTAACATTATAAATACCATTAGTAGTATAGGTATGACTAGGATTCTCAAGTATAGAAGAGTTGCCATCGCCGAAATCCCATGAATAAGTATCAGCATAGTTACCAAGGTTGCTGAATTGTATTATTGGATCCGTATTTGAATAGCTAAAGTTAGTAGTTGGTGCTAGAGTGTCAGATACAATTGCAGCAATTGCAAGCCTTTGACTAATACATTGACTATAAACTTCCCAATCGTAGAAATAATAGTAGTATGATGTTGGTGTTGAGGCACTACTATGTTTAATACTAATTTTATTCTGTAGATTATAAGGATAAGTAAGTCCTCCACTATTACGATATAAATAAGGAGAAAGAGGACCAACAAGTCTCAAGTCATTGGCTACTGGAATATTAAAATCGAGTATAATTCGATGTTGACCTACAGCAACATAAACGGTTCTAGATTCGATTAATGACCCGCTACTATTTTCTAATCGGATGGTTCTATTTCCTGCCGACGAGGCATTAACTAATACAGAATGTAATACAGTGGGCTCATAACAATCAAAAACAAGGTAATTGGCATAGGCTGCAGTATAAAAAGCACCTGTTCCACTAGGCAAAAGTTTTCCAACTGATTGACTAACGCCATTTTCTATAGACTCAATAAAATAGGTTTTTGATGTGATTAATGTAGGTGTTGTATAGTTTAAACCTGTATCGAGACTGCTTGTTGAATTAATTAAATCATACCAATGAATAACGCCGTTTCCAGTATAATTCACACTTAAATCAACAGTACCTGACTTGCAACGATAGCTATCGGTAGTGGTGGGCATATTAATCGCAATATGACCTGTCTTAATTAAGGAATCATTACCATAACTATTAGTAACAATTAATTTGACAGAATACACACCACTGCTAGAGTAGGTATGTTGTGGCATTTGCTGACTGCTTGTTATTCCATCACCAAAATCCCATAGCCATGATGATGGGCCATTGGTAGATTGATCATAGAAAGAAATAATGCCATCACAAGAAGCTGTATCACTTACTGTAAAACTACAGTTGGGTGCTGTATTTGGATAATTGCATTGCCAAAGAAGTTCAAAGCCGCTCATATTTAGTGAAACATCACTTTGCTGTACTAATGTTATGCTGGATGATGTAGAGGTAATCTGGCCATTACCGGGGAGTGTTGAGCCCGAATAAGATCCAATTAAAGTACTAGTGCTGCTAGGGCCATCATAAATTTTAAGGTAATCATAACCACTTTCAAAACTAAAGGAAGAGAAATTAAGAGTAACCGTTGATGCGCCTGCTGGCGAAATAGTTGTCATTCCATTGCTATTATCAGCATAATTTCCTATGCCTCCATTATCATAAAGTTTTCCAGAACATTTGTTGATGATTTCAGCTCCGCTAATTGGTATCGTATATTCACAATACTGATTCATATTGAAACTAGTAGAGCAGGAAACTGTATAATTGCTAGAATCGGTAATTGAAAGTGTAACTGTTTTTGCTCCTGAAGTAGCATATTGTATATAAAACGGTCCATTTGATGTGGAGCTAGATGGACTGGCTCCTGATCCGAAATTCCAAATTCTACTTGCAATTGCACCGGTGCTTAAGTCGGTAATTAGCACACTGTCTTGAAGACAAAATTTTGTAGCTGTAGCGGTGATTTTAGCTCTTGGGCAACCTCCTTCAATAAGTATATTTTTTGAAAAAGGGACTTTATTATGACCTGAAACAGTAATAGTTGCCTCTGTTCCAGCAATGCTGCTAAAATACAAAACAGCTACTCCATTTGTAATTTGAGCCCTACTTATTAATTCATTGTCAACCACTAAAGTGGCCATGCCATCATAGGTAGAAGCAATATTAAACGAAGTATCGTTATGGCAATTTATAGTATCGCCACAACTTGCATATATAGAAGTTGGATTGGCGGTTTTTATTTCCATAGCAGGATCACCAAAATAATTAAAAAGCTCATGGGTATATTGAATTGATGAAGCACTACCACCCCATGTTTGAACCATCCTAATTAATGATTGATTTTTAACATCTCCCATTCGGTATATATTGCTATGACTTGTTAAACTAGGATTGCTAACTCCACCAGAACCCGTAAAATTAGGAACTAAACCTGGCGAGGCCCATATTGCATCGATTAAACCGAGTGCAAGACCATCATTATAACCACTATAGCTAACTTCGCCATGGGCAAACACACCTACAGCACCTTTGTCATCAAGGCGTAATAGCTTCTCCGAAAAGCATTCGGTATCCAAAAATTTACCAGTTAGGCAGTTGATGCTAAATACAATTGGTTGCTTATTACCATTTGTCAAACTATTTAAACTAGCAGTAGTATAATAGGGATCACCCCATCCGGAAGACATTCCATGATCACGATGAAAAACATAGAATCTACCTGCGTTAATATAATTAGTGATATTTGTTCCATTGCCATTCCATGGAAAAGTTGGTTTGAGTAGATAGGTAGGTAGCGACTCTCCTGCTGAATAAAACCCATTATTCCAATTTGTAGGAGAAACACTTGATCCAGTAACATATACTCTATCAACATTATAACCTCTTGCAGTTACATAATTTCTTATATCCTCGCTGGTTTGAGCAAATCTTCTTTCAGCATAACCATTACCTGCATGCTGAAAATAAGCGCAGTTTAGTCCTGTGGAATAAAATGTAGAGTCAATAATCGGATTTCGATCGTAGTTAATCGTTTTCAAAACAACACTCATTGCTTGAGCAGCATTGGCAACCGATATTCTACCATAAGCCATATCTGGTATATAATCTCCTGCACCGTCCATGGTTGAATAATATAAATCGGAAGCAAATGAGGAAGATCCACTTCCTAATGATTCGCCTGGCACTTTGTCGTGATCTCCTATTATCACAAAGTAATCGGGTTTAGGAGTATAATTCTGATAGCGGCTTGCTATGGCAGTTTTCACAGCTGATGAAGACCAAGAGCTAGAAGAGATTATTTCTGTTGAAAATCCTAAGCGTTCTTTCCATGCAGCCAAAGTATCTGCCGCAGCTAAATAGTCGTCATGAGTGATTATTAGATAGTTGGGAATATAATTAGCAGATGCATTTGGAGAGCTAATTGGCTGAGTAATCGTAGGTAATTGCCTGTTATTAAGTACGTAATTGGAGATTAATTTTAAAGATTGTTGAGAATATTTAGTAGCATCGAAAAACTGACTTGCACCGGTAAAATTAATTCGATAGTTCAATTCTGAATGTACGGTTATTTCTCCTGTTGATGGATTATACTGGATAGGCCGTACCTCTATTTTTGCAATTGATAATCCTTTGAACTTGATAATTTCCACTATTTCAACCTCCTTTGCGGGGTATAAAACATTAGAATTATAGAATGCAGTATTTATTGTGAATTCGGGTTCGCTAGCACCATACTCATCGGAGGCAGGCTCCAATGCTGGATAAATCAAATAGTTTTCTAAAACCGTTTTTGGGGCCGATATCAGCTCGATACTTGCTGTTGCACCTTCTGGTATAAGAATAAAGTCGATATGTGCTGGCAATGATGGTAGTCCCACATCTTGAGTATGAGAAAAATTTTTGATATATAGTTTCTGGAATAGCTGATTTCCCTCTGTTTTGGTACTTTGATGTGCTCCTGAGAAGGAGTATTTGATTTGAATGCCATTTAATCCTTCGTCTGTAATATTACGTATAGGTTCTGTAGAATTGTCTCTACTGGCTTGCTTTGTAAAACTAAGGATTTGATTTTGGGTAAATGCAGAAAAACTTAGTGTCAAGAGAATCAAAAGTATATAACTTTTCATGATAAAAAGGGCTTTGTTAGAAAATAGATTGCTAAAATACACATATTTATCTTATGATAAGAATAAAACTAAGCAGTCTCTGGGTAAACTCATAATTGTTTGATTTAGGTCTCAAGCACTTGTAAAATGCTAATTTTCAACAATTCACAAATTACAAAAAATAACACGAATTGTATTCTACTAATATGCAGCTCAGCTGCATATTTAGAGTGTCTGCAAGAAAACTCTGCGAAATTAGAATTGTATCTTTTGGACCTATTATTTCAGGAGTATTACATATTAATACTTCGTTGAGTTTTTGTTTCTCGCAAAGACGCCAAGGCGCAAATGGTTGATTTTGTGATTATTATACATTATTGCATAAAATCGTAATCGCTTGGCTGTGTAATTTATATAAAATATTAACGGAGTATTACATATTGGAAGGAGATTATAAGCAAATTGATAATGCGGTGGTTCTTGGGTTTAAGGTCTATAGTTTAGAATTGTAACTTCCTCATTATCTTTAGAAAAACAATATCTGCAAAAATAATTGTAAGCATCAATAAAACTTCTAGTACATTTGCGACCTAAACAAATAATTGATTAAAGCCATACATTAATATTAGTATCGGCATTCTATTTAATGATGTACAGACTAAACAAACTAAAATATTGGGTTCAGGCTCTAATTGTAATATTTGCAACTCTATATTCTGCTGTACTATATTCTCAAACTCAAATCAATACCGACAGTCTTTTAAATGAATTAAACAAAGCAGATAATGCTAATAAGTATGATGCATTTGAGGAATTAATTGAAGCTTTTGAGATAAATAATGACACTCAATATTTTTCATATACACAAAAAGCCATTGAATATTCTCAAAAAAACAATAATGGACTTGAGGAAGCAAATTTTTTAGTTTGGCGTGCATATCAATTAGATACTGGCGGAAATACAGTAGAAAGGCAAAGGCATTTTAACCAAGCACTTAAGATTGCAGAGACAAAGACTGACACACTTCTGTTGGGCGATATTTATTTAGGGCTTGGACATATTTCCAGTCAAATTGGTAATATGGAACTAGCTTTAATGTATTACAATAAGGCACTGAGCTATTACCAATCTATTGACGACCTATTGAATACTGGCGATTGCATAAATGCCATTGGTCTTGCCTATGATTTGATGGGAGATTATGAGGGAGCTAAAATACTATTTTTAAAAA
>JAOZKO010000027.1 GCA_029935325.1 Bacteroidales bacterium | reverse complement strand
GTAATACTAAATAATCAATAGGTTTGTATTGCAATTCTAATCTCAATGGTTTTAGCTCTTTTATTTTTTTTATACCATTGCTTTTATCTTCAATCCATTTTACATAATTATTAGGAGCAAGATTATTTTTATCACATGACATGATAAATAAAACAATGATAATAATCAGGTATATGTTATTTCTTAATCTCATTTATCTGTTTTTTTAATCCATTTATTCAATCTCTTAAAGAGCCAACAATTATTTAGAATTTACTAGCTCATTTTTATTTCGTTTAGTAAGTGCTATTCAATATTCTTTTTAGAATCATTATTATCAGGTTTATTATTCAAAACCCATATATCTTGAATTAATATAATCCAATACTTCTTTGGATATATTTTCGCTTTCTTTAGCGTACATAATATTGCCATTATCAGTTAATCCAAATATGAAGTGATAACCATTAACCTTACCATAGTCAATAACATATAGCGATAACTGGCTAAGTATTTGATCATTATACTGCTGTGTAATTTGCTCATTAAGAGACGAAAAGGCTTCTTCCTTTTTATACAATAGTTCCCCTTTATTAAACATTTTTTTAACACGATTATCCGCTGTATCTCTAGGGTTTAGACCTAGTTGAGTTAATTTCCTCGCTGAGATATTTAAATTCATTTTTAGACTATCAAGTATTTTCTGTCGTTCATTTTTTACAGAGATTAGCTTTTCTTCTAATTCCTTTTTCATTTCAAAGCCTGCGTATAGTTGATTAATATCTACATATGCTATACGAGGAGTTGAGATCTGAATAAATGCAGTATATCCTAAACAAATAAGTACTACAACAACTAGTGGTAATATAAAGTTCATTTTGTATTTCATTTCTTTTATTATATTTATAAATAAATTATATAGAAAACATCTGTGCATACATGTAATTAACCTTGACTCGTAAATACCAGTATTCCTCCTTATCGTTCCAAACTTTTAACATATAGAAACCATTTATAATTCCCAATGAACCAAAGCCAAAGGTCATGGTAACATAATTAGTTCCATAATCAATAATTGGATTAGGACCTGTTCCAGTTGATGAGGCAAATAATTGCATACCTGTATTATTAAAATGGTATAATTCATAATTCAAGTATGCACCACTTAGGATATTATACTCCTCGTCATATTTTATTCTCAATACATTATTCTTCATTAAGTAATAACCTCCATCAACAATCTTTCGTAATAAACCGAAAGTATAATTTGGTTGATTATATTGAATACATGCTCCTACAGTACTTATTCCTGCAGCAATATAATTACCCAAAATATCAGATGTTAACTGAGTTGGACTTCCTATGTATGATATTGAAGAAAGAAGAGCCCCATTCTCAGTATTAGCATATTCAGGATTAGAATAATATGAACCTTCAGAACTATAACTACCATATGATACATCTGAGCCGTTTATTCTAGAAACAACCACTGTACTTCCATCACCATCTTGATCCTTTATATAATACAGATTATGATGTCTTTCATAAAAGTCAGCTAATCCTGATTCTATATTTACACAATAGGCTCCCGAAGAGTTTGCCGTTGTTAACATATTGTTTATTAGCCTTGTATTTGAAAGTCCATCAGAAAGCCCAAATACTAAACAGTTATCATTGCAATACAAGGAGTTATTAATTATTTCTACACTCTGACCTTCAATCTGAATGTAGCTAATCCCATCGTTGGAATTGGCTATAAAGTTTCGATTAATATGAAGGTTATCGCACAAACCATCTACAATAATACCCACATCTCCATTTTGAAGCCAGTTTTGTCGAATAGTTATAGAAGAAGATTCAGTGATATCAACTATATTATTGGCATTATTATCTGATAATAAGTAGTTTCTTGAGATATCCACATCACTACTTCCATTAATATCTAATATTGTACTGGTGTTGGAGAGCTTGCATTCAGAAATTGAGACATAATCTGATGAACTTACCTCAACTAGCTTTTGTGTATAGCTTGCGGAGAAGCCAATGTTTTCAATCTTAATGTAGGAAGTCTCGAAAAAATATAGCAAATAGAGTTCTGAATTTGACTCTACTATCGTTGATGTGCTTCCTGAGCCAATTATTACAATATCTCCTGCTGTGGTTCCTTCATCATCTCCCGAAATCAGTATCTGATCTAGATAATCTCCATTTTCAACAAAGATTGTATCGCTGGGCAAAAGATCATATGCTCCCACAATGCTGGATATATTGTCTTTAGGATAGCTAGTTGACAAACCGTTATTTGTATTTAATCCAACTGCTGTTGACCAAACGTCATTTTCCAGGCTGTTATCGTTTACATAATAGTTATTACTTGTGCTAAATTCCAAAACATTGCTATACCCATCTTCTAAGCAGTGAATATTAGTAAACTTTGCTCGATAATATGTAGTTGTGTTTATTTGATTTACAGACATTGTTTGCGTAGAGTTTGGTATGTCATTCCATTGGATACTACTTTCTATTCTCATTTGCCAGGTAACAAATTGGGCTCCATCAACAATATTGTTTATTGAGAAAATAGCACCGTCGGAATCTTTTCCATTTCCTAAATAAGTAGATGATGCGTCGGCAAAATATTCGTTGCAAGCAACAATCTCTTGTTGCTCAATATTTGCCTGCCAACCACTACTTGTAGATTCTCCATCTGAATAGAACTCAAAAATGATGGAGCCAGTTGGATCATCTGAAAAGAACTCAATGGGTTCATTATATACTGTATATGTATCTAATAATGAGTTTTGACTTATTGAATTACCTGAATATACTTTGAGCCATTCACCATCGCTCAAACTAAATGCATCAAAGGAAACTGTAATTCTATTATTAATTCCTTCGGGAATAAAATGAACATAATAATGTTCTGCATTATTATATGATCCTGTATAACCATCATCGTAAAAACTAACCACAGAACCGTGTTCCAAGTAAAACCTAGTATTCTTATTCGTATAGAAGTTTTGATTTAAAGTAGCAACATAGATATTTGTTGAGGAACTCGATGTGTTTGATGATTCATCAGTAAGGGTTAAAGTATAAGTGTTGTTTTCTAATACTGTTAAACTTGGGTTCCCAATTTCATTATCGTTTAGTCCATCACTTGGTGACCATGAGAATAACAGGTCTTCATTAATTCCTACAACAGCTGGATTGCCTCCAAGGATTACTTCCACTCCATCTGGTGAATAAATATCATCTCCCGCATTTGCATGGAAGCCTTCAAACTCAACCTTTAGATATGGTTTTACATCTATACTACTTAAATTAGAATTGAATTCTGTATTTGAGTTACTGTATTGACTTTGATTTGTAGCTATACTATAGGCTGCAAATCCAACTAGTTGCCCATCTGAGGCTTGATATCCCTGCTTGATTCCTATATATAGGTTATCTCCTGGTATGATTTGAATTGGAGAATCAAAAATAATTTCTTTCCAGCCCTGTGATTCCATTTCCTTTAGCTCACCTGCATACACTTTCGTCCATGTTGAAACATCCCACTCACTTATACTAAATGTACTTGTTTGTGACACTTTTACATATACTTCTATCATTTTTACATCATCAACTGCATCAGCTGAACCATTATAGAAACTTATGGCTGAAATATTTCCTATGGTACTATTGAATTCTGAAAAGCTATATATTCCTTGCCAATAATTATAATTATATGCTCTATCGAAAGGTACTATATTTGAATTATCAGCGTAAGACCCACAATATTCATAGGTTACTTGACTACTTACTGATAATCCCAGTAGTAGTATTGTCGATATTAAAATCTGTCTTATCATAGCTATACTTTTAAAAGTGTCTTCTTCTTGCATACAAATACAAATATCTTTTGCTAGAGTCTCGCCAACCAGCATTAGTTGGATTTGAAACAAAATAAACTTTCAGATCGGCTAAATGAGGATCACCTGTTAAGGTAAAATTAAACAGGCTCTCTAAAGAATTCTCTGTATAATACCAATGCCCTTCCTTAGATACCTGACTACTGCTATCTACAACATATACCCAAATATCTGCTTGGGTTGAATCTTGAACTTCAAGAAAAACAATGTGAACTTGGGCGGTTGTGTCAATTGTTGCATCATAGACTTTCTGTGAAGACCCTGTGATTGATCCGAATATTAGTAATGTTAAAAGAAGTAGATTTTTCATAATAATATTTTTAATAAATCCATTTGTATAATAATTTTGGTAAAATTAGATGCATAAATGATAAACTTTTCAAAATGCACTATTATGGAATTATGTGGTAGAATTATCAGGACGGAAGACATATTTTGGAGTGTGAAGAGCATTTTAGACAAGTCCTAAAACTAGTGCTTTTGAATTTTCTTTTGATTTGTTGAGAGTTTTCTATACATGTATTTGAGACTAAATACATCATTTCTATTCATATAAAATAATCGCCAATTTTAAACAAGACTTGACTTTTCTGTATCAAAAACGTTCTCTAATTGTCATTGCATTTTTTCTATTTCTCCACCTCAAAATGCAAAATACGCAGTATTCACTCTTGTCCCCTAAGCATTGAGCCAAAAAAGCAATCAAATCTTTCTAAAGAATAGAATTGCTCTAAATGTCATCTATCTCCCTTATTATGTTATTTGGTATTCCTTTTATGCTTCTTAAGCTCATAATTGTGCATTTTATTAACTCAAATATTATTAATCCTAATTTTGAACCACTAAATTTTTTACAATGAAAAAAATAAAACTATACCGACTAAAAGCACCTGGCTTTTCTCTCACAGAATTACTTGTAGTATTAATAATTATTGGGATTCTTGTTTTGGTGGCTCTACCAAACCTACTTCCTCTTATTACAAAAGCTAAGACTGTAGAGGCAAAGCAGCATTTATCTCATATCTATACTCTAGAGAAATCCTTTTTCTATATGCACTCAAAATATTCTGACGAACTTGAAGCAATTGATTACATCGCCGAGAAAACTGTGAAGTCAGGGGGAAGTGCAAACTATGCAATTGAAATCGTTCATGCTAGCTATGATGGGTTCCTTGCCAGAGCTACATCTGTAGTGGATTTTGATCAAGATGGTGTACTAAATGTATGGGAAATTGATCAAGACAAAAAACTGATTGAAGTAGTAAAAGACTAAAGATAATACTTTCTTAATGTACGATTATGATACTATTATTAATATCTATTGCCCTAATGCTAACTCTTGCATACGAAGACTTTCGTAATCGAGAGATTTCAGTAATTTGGATAGTAATCTTTTATTTATTAATCCTGATTGAGCTAATCCAGAGCAATAATTGGAGTTTAGAAAACACCATAATTAATGTTATAGTATTCATTTTTTTAGGTCTTGGGGTTGTTATTTATAGTATGGTTCGGTGGGGAACTAAAAGGCAGATAATTAACAAAACAATTGGCTTAGGAGATATCCTTTTAGCTCCTGGTTTTATTTTTATCTTCAGTCCAGCAAACTTTCTAATCTTTCTCAATACAGGCTTCCTCCTCGGAATCATTTTTTATATTCTGAGTAAAAAGAGGAGTGCTAAAATTCCTCTTGCTGGAATATTTGCCACGGTTTATTCAATACTTCTGATTACATCAATTGTTCATGTAGATTATTCTATTTTGTTTCAGGATGATGTATTAAATATAATTCTCCGAGAATGAATGATGATTTAAAAATATCTGCTAATGTATTACAATTGATTAGTGACAATCAAGCATGGGAATACTATGTAGTCCCCAAAAAGTTTGTTGATAATGTACTTACGGTTTATATTAGCGATGATGTAGATGTGAACAGTATTTCGAACGAGCTTGAAATAATTTTAGGTTTTGGAATAGAGTATGAAATTCTATCGAAAGATAAAATCCAAAAATTACTCATAACGAATTATCACAATCATTCAGGTAATAGATCAAGAGAAGATTTATCTATTGAAACAGACTTTCTTCAAAAACTGATTGAAAGTGCCTATCAGCTAAATTCTAGCGATATACATATAGAACCTTATGAAGAAATATGTAGAGTACGATACCGGCTAGATGGAAGATTACTCGAAAAGTTTATTATCTCAAAAGATGATTATCCTAGCCTTATAAATAAGATTAAAATTAGAGCAAATCTTGATATTGCTGAGAAAAGAAGGCCGCAAGATGGTCGTATTAAATACAATTTTGAAAAGACGGATTTAGATATTAGGGTTTCAATAGTACCTACTCTTTTTGGCGAGAAAGCGGTTCTAAGGCTTCTTAAAAAAGATACTTCTACTGTCAATTTAGAGAAAATAGGATTTAATAGTCATCAGCTTAATATCTATAGAGAAGGTATTCAGAAAGACCATGGAATAGTTCTAATAAGTGGGCCAACAGGCTCTGGAAAAACCACGACGCTTTATGCTACTCTAAAGCAATTGAATACAGAAACGGTAAACATCTCAACTATTGAAGACCCTATTGAATATACCTTGGAAGGTGTGAATCAAGTGCAGTTGAACCCGAAGATTGGTTTAACATTCTCTTCAGCATTAAGAACTTTTCTTCGACAAGATCCTGATATTATTATGCTAGGTGAGATAAGAGATGTTGAAACTGCCGAGATGGCGATTAGAGCTGCTTTGACAGGTCACCTTGTACTATCGACCATTCATACTAACTCTGCTTGGGGAACAATTTCAAGACTAATTGATATGGGAATCCCATCTTTTTTATTGGCCTCTGTTCTCAATTCTTCTGTTGCTCAAAGATTAATTAGGAAATTATGCAACTCTTGCAAAAGCAGGGTTCCATTAAACAAAATGCAATTTGAAAGAAAAATTATTAATGATTTTCATATAAATATTGATCATTTATACAAGCCTGTTGGTTGTGAAGAATGCCACTTCACTGGTTATAATGGTCGGATTGCAATTTTCGAGATAATATCAGTTAATCATAATATAGGGGAATGTATTAAGGAGAATAAATTTAACATTCAAAATGACATTTCTAACAAAGAATTTCAATCATTATACGATCAAGCAATTATTCATCTAAAGGATGGGAAAACTTCATTTGAAGAAGTTTATCCAATATTATTGACAAATACTACATAAGTGAATAACATACTTAAAATACTACTATTTATTTTTATTTTTTCTGGACATAATTTATGGTCTCAGGATAGATTTGCTGTTATAAATACTGAATTAAATAAGTTAGCAAAAACAGTCGAGGGATTAAATCAAACTATAGATTTTTCAGCCTCAGGTGCAACAATTCCAGATTTTGTAAGAGCCCTAGGTCTAAACAATAAAATCAATGTAAGTATAGACCCAAGTATTAATGGTCATGTTGTATATAACTTCTCAGGAGTAGTTGCTAAAGATATTTTATTATTTCTATGCACTGAATATGATCTTGATATTAAATTGATTGGATCAATAATATCAATACATAAGTATAGCGCACCTATAATTGAAAAGAAATATATTCCAAAAGAAATAGATGTTAAGTATAATAAAAAAGAGGAGTTGCTCTCGATCAATCTTTACAATGACAGCCTTTTCTTAGTTGCAAAAGCCCTTACAAATATTACTGGGAAGAATATAATCTTGAGCCCAAAAGCTAAAAAAATAATTGTTAGTACATATATCACGGAAATGCCAGTAGAAGCTTCTATTTCAAAATTAGCATACTCAAATGGTCTTGAATATAACTTAACTAAGGATGGTTTTTATCTTCTAAGCATTAGTCAGAATACTAAGTCCAATAATAAAAAAGGTAACCAAAAGTCAAATGAGACCCAAAGTAAACTTAATGTTACTGTCGAGAATAACCTTATTTCTGTCGAATCATGGAATACAAATATCTCAGATGTTTTAATTGAAGTTTCCAAAGAGTGTGGCGAAAATTATTTCTTACTCACGCCAATTGAAAAGCAAATCACAATGGCAATACACTCAGTTAGCTTTGAAGAATTCTTATTATTCATTCTAACGGGAACAGAATATTCATATTCAAGGAATAATGAATCATTCTACATAGGAAAGAAGGATGAAAAAGGACTTAAATTGACAAAAGTAATTCAGCTTCAACATAGATCAGTTGTCGATTTTTCAAATTATATCCCCTCAAGCCTTAAGTCCGAATTAGAAGTAATTGAGTTTAATGAGCAAAATAGTTTAATTGTAAATGGTTCATATAGCTTAATCCTCCAGTTGGAGGAGTTTATCCTCTCCGTTGATAAAGTTGTACCAATGGTGATAATCGATATCCTAATAATTGATAATAAATCCAACTATACAATCGCAACAGGAATAAGTGCTGGCTTATCAGACAAACCTGTGAATACCTCTGTAAGCTTGTTGCCAGGAGTCGATGTAACTCTTGGTGCTCAGTCAATAAATCAGCTAATTAACAGCTTTAATGGGTATGGGCTCGTAAACCTTGGTAAAGTTACTCCCAATTTTTACCTATCAATTAAAGCTTTAGAAGCCAACGGTGTAATTAAAGTTAAATCAACACCAAAGCTGTCAACACTCAATGGAAGTGAAGCTGAATTAACATTAGGGAATACTACATATTATTATGAAGAACGGAATGATGTAATTTCAAATCAATCAACCCAAAATATAACTACAAAACAGTACAAATCACTGCAAGCTGATTTCAAAGTAACGATACTCCCAATTGTTTCAGGAGATGAACAAGTTACACTTGAAATCACCGTTGACCAGTCAGATTTCACAGGTGAAGTAGTAGATGGCGCTCCACCAGGTCAAGTCACAAGAAGCTTTTCATCAGTTGTTAGAGTTAAAAATGGAGAAATGATACTACTAGGAGGGCTGGAAGAAAAAACCAAATCTCAAGAATCAAGAGGGGTTCCGATACTAAGTAGAATACCAGTATTAAAATGGCTCTTCTCATCAAGAAAGAAAGAAAAAAAATCAAGCAAACTCAACATATTTATTAAACCAACAATAGTCTATTAATGTTAGAAATAGTAGATAATATAATCAAATCCTTCAAAAAGGAAAAATATGGACTGCATATTTGTCTTAAAAAAGACAAGCAGATCGAATATTATTTACTACATATTAGGCAGTCAAAAAATGGTGTGAAGATTCTAAATAAGTTCTCAACAACTGAATTTGATTTATTAAAAAAAGCCTTGACAGAAAGACTTCCTATTTCAATTTACATTTCTGGAAATGGAGTGCTAATAAAAAAAACTAAGGAGGAAATAAAAACTAACGATGACTTATTCAAGAATTTATTCAAAAATATTGATTCAGATAAATTTTACATTCAGAGCAATCTGCAATTTGAATACAAATGGATTGCTATTATTAGAAAAGAAGCAATACAACCTATTCTTAGAGAAATCCTTAAATTGAATGTTTTTATGCTTGGGGTTACAATTATTCCACCAATAACGGTTAAAAGCATTCCATTACCTGTCTCACACAATGAAGTACTATTTGGTGATAAAGCGCTAATTTTCAATAACTATTTAACTGCTATTGAGCAAAACACACAAGTGAAGGAATACGAGCTTTTAAACTGTGCTATTTCAAGTAGTTTCTTACCTTCTTTCTTTATTTCAACTTTATTGAAAGATAGACATCTAAGTAATTATTTTGATTCGGAGTTCTCTAAGGAGAAAGATTACAAAGTTTATCGAGCTTATAATAAAATAATTGGCTATTCGGTTGTACTCTTGCTAATACTCCTTTCACTTAATTTTGCTACAATCTCATACTATAACCGTCAGATTACCTACCAAGAAGAATCGCTTCTACGAAGTGAAGCATCTCTCAAACAAATAAATGAATTAAAAAATGCTAGAAATAAGAAAAGGAGATTTGTTGAAACTCAAAATGTCCAGAAAGGTGCTCATCATTGTATGTATATAAACGAGATATCTAGCGTCGTTCCTAACAATATAATACTAAACTCAATAACAATTTCACCAATAAGATTCAAATCAAATAAGCTCAGTATTGATCAAAACTCCATCATAATAGAAGGGGTTTCTTATGATGGAATTGGTGTTACGCAGTTTATTAAATATATAAAGGAATTCAGTTGGGTAGAATCAATAAAATTAGTTAGTTATAAAAAGAATAAAGAGAATAGCAACTCCATATTTCAGTTGAAAATTGACTTGTCGAAAGGAGAAAGCGATGAATAAAAAGATAAACTACCATTTTCGCCTAGTTTTAACAATTGCTGGAGTAATTACAACATATTTGTTAAGCTATAATTATAGTTTCTCTGACTCAATAATACTCAAGGATGAACATATAAATAACCAACATAAGATTCAAGAATTAAAAAATGCGCCAATAATAATTTTAAATTTGACAAAGGAAATAGCTCTGTTAGATGATATTATAAATATTGAAGATACTACATCTCAGGATTCAAGAAAGAGAATCATTGACTATACAGAATCAAGCTGCAAAGAACTAGATCTTTCTCTTATCGAACTTACAGAACCTCTTATTCATACTCAAGAGAATTATATTATAACATATAATAGATTGGTCATTGAAGGTGATTATTTTCAATTAGTAAAATTCATTTATGAGCTTGAAACAATAACTACCAATATGATAATAATCTCTATAAAAATGTACTCCAAGAAAGAAAAAATTAGCAAGAAAACTAAGATATATTCAGAAATCGTGTTTCAAACCATTAAAGATAAGGAAGGAGAAGATGAAAACGTATAAACCATATATATTCAATCAATTAGGAGTAGCTGCAGTTGTCTTTCTATTGCTATTATCCTTTTCATGTTCAAAAATATTTGAGGAAGATTTAAGCGACAAAACAATCATTATCAATATGCCTATTGATGAATATGCTTCTAGTAGTTCATTTATGCAATTTTGGTGGGAAGGAATAGATGAATCAACCCATTACAAAATTCAAATTGTAAAACCAGATTTTGACACTATTCATAAACTATTAGTGGACTCTAATCTAACGAATAATAAGTTTGAGTGGTCATTTTCACCTGGAGAATACGAATGGCGTATTCAAGCTCATAATTCAACTAGTTTCTCTGTCTTTCAAACATATAGTTTTAAAATTGACAGCTCTCTAGATCTTACAAATTCTAATATTGTACTTATTACCCCACAAAATAACACCTATTTAAATGATGTTACAATAAAATATGAGTGGCTAAAAGAGTATAATGCAGATTATTACATCTTCTCCATATATAACTCACTCAATATTCCTGTTGTTAATAACCAGAAATTATATATTCAAGAAATAATTATTCCTGGTCAAGAGATAAAGGATACGCTACAGGATGGATATTATAAGTGGAGTGTGTTTGCTGAAAATTCAACTTCTACAAGTCCTACAAGCACTTCATATTTTACTATTGACCGCTTAGAACCAGGCTTGCCTATTCTAATTAAGCCAAGTTCTAATACCTATCAAAGTAGTCATCAAACCACATTTCAATGGATTTCAGGATCAGATATTAACTACTCTTTTGATAGTTTAAAATTATATAGCGATTCAAATTTAATTACTCTTAAAAAAGCATATAAAATTTCAACTAACAATATATCAGATTCCCTTTCTTCAGGGGCGTACTTTTGGTTTATAAGAACTTTTGATAAAGCGGGAAATAGGAGCTCTATAAGTGAAATACGAAAATTAACAATCAACTAATTAGTATCATTAATGAAATTTTTTAGAAAATATAAACTACTTATTCTAATTGCCCTAACGATTCTCCTTTATGGATTAATAGGGGTGGAGATTAAAGACACCATTCTTTCTAAGAATAACTTTATCACAGATACATACCAGATGATTAATACTTCACAAGCAAATGACAGTGGTTTATATGAACTTAATCTAGATTATCGAAACCCTTTTTTTATTGAGAACATTATAAAATCAAGAAAAATATCAAAATTAAATAGTAGAAGATCTGAACGTAAAAATATAAATAGACAAAAGAATAAAACCAATGGCATTAAACCTAAGACTTCGAAATGGCCGCAACTAACTCTCCATGCAATTATCCATGGTGAAGCCAGTAAAATTTGTGTAATAGAATTGGATGGGACTGAAATTGTTGCAAGAGAATATGAGCAATTCTTTAACTGTAAAATCATTAAGATTCATAAAGATTCTGTTTCAATTGTATTTAATGATGAACTAAAGATATTTAAGTTATGATTATGAAGATACTGATATTAAGTACGATAATATTTTTCTTTTCAGTGCCAGCTCTTTGTAAAGATGCTTTAAATAGTAGAATCGTAATCGTTAATACTGACAGCTCTTATATTGTTGCATACGTTTCAAATTCGACTAAAGAACACTCTAAGAACTTAAAAGACGATTTATGTTACACTTGGTATCGAAGAAATAACATAATTAATACATATGGTAATTACAGCGGAGCAATATTAGATGGAGCATATACTGAATATGACCTAAAAGGGAACTTACTATCAAAAGGTATTTATGCTCAGGGATTAAAACATGACAAATGGTATTTCTGGTCACATGGTGGTACTTTTCTTAGAACTGTAAGTTATAAGCATGGTAAACTTATGGGAGAATCAATACACTATGATAATCATGGCAATCCCATTTATAAAGCACTTTACAGAAAAGGAATACAAATAGGACTATCCATAAAGTTTGTTGATGGTATAATCGTCTCAAAAACAATGTATAGAAAGGGACGAGTTAGGAGAGTTGAATACTACGAATATGGTAAGAAAATCAAAGTTATTCATTATTCAAAATTTGGAGAAGTGAAAGAGGAGAAAAAAAAAGAAATGAAAAATCCCAAGAAGGCGGATGATAATAGTGAAAAAATAGAAGATGATATTTCTTCGAATAATAATTCTAAAAAAAGGTTTTGGAGAAATATACTAAAAAAATAGATGATGAAGAAACGATTGAAAGGATATAGCTTACCCTGGGCAATTTTCATAATGGTTATTGTATCGATTATGTTAAGCTCATTGATTCTGCTACGTTCAATTTCTCGTGATGTTTATAATCGAACTAAACTTAGTTGCAATTTAATTAGTGACTTAGACTATGGTATTGAATATGGATTATCACAAACATCTGATATTCTAGATTCCATAATGTTAAATGGCCCAAATCCCATTATAGTAAAAAGAAGTACATGGGGATATTTCAATATTGTATTTGTGTCAGGACAATACAATAAGTTTTATAAGTCAAAAGCTATAATATCATCATCATTAATTTCAAAAACTAAAACTCCATCACTTGTTGTTAATCAGGCAAGAACTACTGTGTCATTAACAGGAAATACATTAATTGAGGGTAATATTTTCGTGCCAAAAGGATACCTGGAGAGAGCCTATATTGAGGGTAAGTCATTCTCTAGAAAAAAACTCTGCAGAGGAAAAATATTGGACTCTAAGTTATATATCGATTATTTTGATAGAAAATCATTCGTTGATAGATATAAATCGATTATTTCAAGTGTTCATAGCAAAAAGTCTAAGATAAATAATGTCAAATTTGATTCACTATTTAATAGCTTTGGTAATGAAACTATAGTACTCTACAACAGTTCATTCATTAATCTTAAAAATATAAATCTTTCTGGAAATATTATAGTCAGATCTGATTCATTAATTGTAATAAAGAAAAACTGTATTATAAAAAATTCTATTATTTCTGCGCCAATTATAATAATTGAAAACGGTTTTATAGGGCAGGTACAAATTATTGCTAATGACAGTGTTCATATTGGAGAAAAGGTACACCTTGGCTTTCCATCAGCTATAATTTTAACTGATCCAAGTGGTATTGACTCATACATTAATATTGAAAAAAGAAGTATAATTGACGGGTTTATTTATGCATTTTCCCACAATAGAAGTCTAATATCGATATCAGATAATGCATTGATTAATGGACATATTTATTCAAACTCATGTGTAGATTGTAGAGGCACAATAAATGGCTCATTAATATGTAATAAGCTCACAACCAAGACTAAGTCTTCATTTTACGAAAGTATTCTTATTGATACAAAAATATCAAACAGAGAAACTTCAAACATGATATTGGCAGGTTTAGCCTTTAGTAATGAAACTAATGATCAAGCATTAATTGAATTGCAATTCAAATAGAAAATAATGAAAAAATTCATGGCATAATAACTTAAAAAACAAAATATGGCATTGCTTAAAACATGCAAATTATTTGAGAAAAGTATTAAAGCTTTTACATTAATTGAATCTTTAATCTCCTTAACTATTATTACGGCAATTTTTTCAATTGCCTTAATAAGTTATTCAAATCTAATAAATCCAAAGCATGAATTAATGCAACTCAAAGCATTTATTACCATGGAAAGAATTAAAGTAGAGATAATGAAAGAAGACCTTCCTCTGGAATTAATAATTGAAAAAGAGAAATCAGTTGCTTTGCAAATTGATTATGATCTATCCAAGTTACCTAATTCATTGTACCAGTTAAAAATAAGAATTAGTTCAAACACAAACAAAGAGCTAATATCTGAGTTGATAATTCTAAGAAACTACGATATATGAAAGCCTTAAACGTTTCATTTACATATAAGTATAAAGGGTTTTCAATTCTTGAATTATTAATAGTGATGATAATAAGCACTACAATAATATCTTCATCTTTCTATATTTATGATAATATCCTAAAATACAACACAAAACAACAAATATTTTTCGAAAAAACTATGAATTTAAAGAAATTATTCGTAGATTTGAAACATCAGTTTGTTAGCTGTGAAAGTTTAAAAATAAATGAGAATACTGTATCCTTTATCACAAATTTTAACGTTGAGTATGAATTCTGTTCTGATTATTTATTAAACAAATCTCATATTAATGATACCTTATTTTTTGATTTTCTTGAACTCAAGGCTTTTTATAATTCAACAGAAATGCACAAAGGAACTATTGATGAAATACGAATTTCGGCAACATTAGATGATGAAATAATTGAGATGGCATTTTTTAAAAAATATCCATATTATCAAAAAGTGCTATTTGAGAATAAAATAAAAAACTAAAGCCTGTATATGTTATTAAGTCACTTAAATAGAGTACTAAACTTTGAGATTAAACTAAAGAAGTCTAAACTTAAAGACATTAAGAAAAAGGAGTTGTTTAGTAATCTTGCTATATTGTTGAATACAGGAATAAATATTAAGGATTCCTTGGATATCTTATTGAATGACTTCTCGAATGATAAAGATACGATCCGGGCTTTAGAGTCAATTAGGAAATCTATTAGTAATGGAAAGTCCCTTGCTTTCGCATTTGAAAAGACAAATGCTTTCATTAAATATGAAGTTTTTAATATAAAAATAGGAGAAGAGACTGGAAAACTAGCAATTACAGTAATTAATTTATCTGATTATCTCAACAAGCGAATCGAAATACGTAGAAAGGTGTCAAGTGCACTATCATATCCGATTATAGTATTTATTACAGCAATCTTGGCAGTCATTTTCATGCTCACCTTTGTAGTACCAATGTTTGAAGATATTTTTAATCGCTTTGGACATGAGCTACCTTATCTAACGCAACTAATAATTGATCTATCGGATAATATTATTTGGATAGTTTTATTTGTTTTGATTATTACTTTCTCATTCATAATCATAAACTATTCCTTAAAGTCTTCAAATACATACCAACTATACAAGTCAAAAATGATTCTATCTATTCCTGTTGTTGGTAATATTATTAGAAAAATTCACTTAGGCAGATTCTCTTCAGCAATGGAACTTTTTATTTCTGCGAATATTCCAATTCATGAATCAATAGCTCTAATTAGGGAAATGAGTTCTTTCTATTCTCTCAAATCAGCATTAAACCAGATCGAACATAAGCTAGTCATCGGAGATAACTTTCATGATGCGGTTAACTCTCAAGCATTTTTTGATAAGCGAATGGTAGCAATGATTAAAGTTGGAATGGAAACAAATCGATTGGAAGAAATCTTTAAGCTTTCAAAAGAAAACTATCACGAAGACATAACATACAATACAACTATTCTAAATAATATATTAGAACCTATTTTGATAATATTCATTGGCTTAATAGTCGCAACTATTCTAATTGGCATGTACTTACCCATTTTTAAGCTCAGCATGTCTTTTAATATTTAATTATAAATCTTAAAACAACTTATTATGTGTATTTTAGTGAAAACAAGTAGAGGAGTTGAATTCATTAGAGTTGAATCAATTATCTCAATCGAATCAATTGGCAAAGAAACGGAGATTTACATGGATTATGAAACAGTAGTTACCAGGCAGTCA
>JAOZKO010000212.1 GCA_029935325.1 Bacteroidales bacterium | reverse complement strand
AGACTTAGGTAAGCAAAGCACCTTTGCGTCTTAGCGCCTTAGCGGTTAAGAAAAAGAATCCAAAGCGCCTTATCGTGAACCACTTTACCATTCTTTACAATCCTTTACCACCCTTTACAACTCTTTACAATCCCTTACAATCCTTTACAATCCCTAACAATCCTTTACGAAAAAAAAGCCCCCAACACAAACGCATCAGGGGCCTCCAACCAAATTAATGAAAAGATTATTATTCTTATTGTACAATTACTTTTCCGTAATAAATTACCTTATTAGATGTGTTCAGCCTTATAAAGTACATTCCTTTAGGAAGAGTTTGTAAGTTTACTTTATGCTGATATCTTCCAATTGCTTCAAATTTATCATTTAATACATGACTTCCTAAGCTATTAAAGATATTAATTTCAAGTATTTGCGCTGTAGTGGTAGCAATTTCTAATGTAAATTGTCCTTTATTTGGATTTGGAAAAATCTTAAAATCCATAGACACATCATTATTAATTACAAAGCCTGTATTTGGCGCTGTGGTTGTATTTGCCGTATTCGACCTAGATGAGTTATAGTTAGTATTTGCTTTGCTATAAACAGAGTCGGGATAACAATCATTAGGCGAAACAACCTCTATTTGGTAATATACATTTCCAGTAGGAGGGTTAAGATCTGTAAATGACGTCAATGTGCTTTGAATCTGAGTAAGCAATGTCATCTGAGTACTATCAACTCCTCTGTAAATATTATATGTACCAAAGTTAAATCCTTGATATCCATCCCAAATAAGATTCCATGTATTGTTTAATCCCGCATTAATTGTTAAGTGATTTGTTTTATGAAAATCACTTAGAGGAGTCTCTGCTCCACAAGTATCAATAGCAGATATTTTATATCTATACGCTTGCTGGGCTGGAATACTATTTTGATCAATAAACAGACTTTGCTCATTAAAACCTTTAGTGCCAATAAGTTGATACTGATTAGCTATATGAGTTTCGCGATAAACACGGAAGCTATCAATCAATGGATTATTAGCACGTTGCCATATAACTCTATTCTTATTAGTAGCAGTATCTATACCCACAATACAAATATCAGGTACATTTAGCAGCGAAGTATTTACAGTAAAAGGCAGTGAAGCATTAACACAATTATAAACGTCAGTGGCAGAAACAACATAATGTCCTGATGTATTTACAAATATATTTGAGTTAGTTTCACCTGTACTCCAAAGAAATGAACTATAATTACCTATAACAAGAAGTTCCATACTGTCATTTGAACATGGCATTATGGTTCCTGTAGATGTAATAACTGGTGCTACTGCAGGATAATTTATTAAATTGAAATAGCTAGAAAAAACAGAACAAACAGTATCGGTTATCATTACTTGATACATTCCTGGCAGACTAGCATAAAGAACAGAATCAGTAGCATTTGCTATAAGTAATCCATTACGAATCCAAGAGTATAAAGCACCAGGATAGTAATTTGCTGTTAATAAAATACTATCAGTATTACAGATAATAGCTTGTCCTGATGGAGTAATATTTGCAACTATAGTACAAGGATTAGCACCACCACCACTACAACTAATATAATCTGTTTTAGCAATTGTATCAAAACAACCTGTAATAGTATCAGTAGCTAAAGCATTTACGCTATACACACCATTAAAGCCGTAGGTATGCACTGGACTTGCCGAATTAGAAATAGTACCATCACCCAAATTCCACTGCCAACTATAATGATTGCTGTTTGGCGTTTGGTTTTGAATTGTAATACTAAATGGAGGAGAAGTAAAAGTAGTTTGCGAACTTGTAAAAGCCAAGTTGAAATTTGAAGGATTTACTTTAATAAATACTGAATCCATAACATTAGGACTTATCCCTCCATCGCTAACATTTACAATATACCAAGTTGAAACCGTAGGACTTGCCTGTGCATTTGCATTAGAACTAGTATATCCAAGGGGGTTTGAAGTCCATGAATATGTATAGACAGAACTTCCACCCACAACAGCTGCGCTAATACTAATACTTTCGCCTTCGCAAATGGTATCCTTACTTGAGAGTAGGTTTATATTCAGCTGATTTCCTTGCTGATATCCTTGGTAAATACCTGCGGAATTATTTGTAAAGCCACCTATAATTGATTCTCCAATCGTCCAACTGATACTTCCTGTAGAGTTTTGGTGGAAATTACCACTTGTGGCAACCACCTGCTGACCAAAAGCTGAAATAGCTGATAGTAGCACTATCCAAATTAATATAAAATTTTTCATATTATTTGGTTATTTGATTTGTTGAATTAGAATTACGCTCAGATGAAGATCTTTTCTTAGATCCTGCTTTAGCATCATTTTGTGTTGCTGACATTGCATCAGCTTCTTCTGCCTTTTTCTTGTTTTCTAGTTTTGTTTTCATCATTTCTGCACCACCACTAGAATGTTTAGTATAAACTCTGCTATCTACACTTTTGCCGTAAAGCTCAGGGTGTAAATATTTTCCTTGCTCGCTCTCTGCTTTGTCTTGTACTGGAGTAATTCTGTTTTGCTGTGCGTATTTATCATTTCTTACCGCTGTAACTTGCCAGCTAATTTTTACATTCGGCAGGCTTGTTTGAACAACAAATGTATTTCCCAATATTTCATCCTTTACTATTGCTTGTGCAAATACACCTATACATGTAAGTTGATAGCGAAAATCTTTATTTGCTGCGCTAAAATAGTCAGGTAATACTACTGTGGCAAAACCATTAGTATCTGTTGTTATATTTCCAGAGTAAACATTCATCATTTCAGGACTTTCCACAAAACTATGAACAAGATATTTATTTTCAGGATCGGTAGGGTGGTCTATTTTAAAAGTACCACTACCTTTTGATATGCTTCCTACAACATTAAGGTTGCCAGTAACAGTTACATCACCTTCAAAAAATCCAGCATGATTTGCTACTGTTCCGTTTGCTGCCTCAGCATATAATCCATAATTCACTTGACCAGTATATATAGCGTCGGCATATATAGCGTAATTAGTATCAGCATTAGCCACATATCCATAAATAGCCATATTAACACTATCACCACTTACGCTTCCGTAAGCAAAGCCTCCAATACCAACATTCTTTTTGTTTCTTGCGGCATTTGTACCATCTATACCATAACCACTATTACCTCCAGCACCATTAGCCTCTCCAATTATTCCTGTTACAAAAGCACTAGGGTTAGAACCTCCATGTGCCAAACCTCTTATTCCATAATTAGTTAGTCGATTATTTCTTGCAATACCATATAATCCAATATTTTGTGTGCTTTGTGTTGGATTACCTGTTCCGTCTGCAAAGAATATTCCTGCATAATTCCATTGTCCAGTATTACTTGTGGCCTGAGATTCTAATCCTCTATTAATATAGGTAGAACTATCAGCTTTAGTTACAATTCCAATATTCCAACCGGATGTTGGTACATCATTATATGCAAAAAACTCACCGCCATAATTACTTGCAGCGTTATCACTTCCTTGTGCTCTTGACCATACGCCAGAATTTCTTGCACCAGCACCTTCAGCCTTGCTATATACACCATAATTCTTCTCCCTATTGTTAGATGCTAAACTTTGTATTCCATAGTTCATAGTTTCCAATGAAGAATGGCCAGTACCAGTTGCTTCAAATACACCTCCATTATTGTATTGTCCGGTGCTGGAAAAAACACTCCCAAGAACACCAGTATTTGTATTGCTTGAGTTATTAGCCCAAGAATAAACTCCAATTGCAGGCTCTGATGATAATACATCATTATTAGCATAAATTAAAGCTCCATAACTTAAACTATTAGTATCAGTACCAACAGCTTTAGCTATTAATCCTCTATTTCTGTATTTTCCTTTTCCTTCAGCCCAAACACCATAGTTATAACCCATTCCAGAACCTTTGGAAGTGTCCCAATTAGGTATAGCACTAAACTCTCCGCCTATAATATTACTTGTGTTTCCATTATTAGAAAGACCAACTCCACTTGCACCAACATTAAACCCTGTGTCTAAGCTAGCTTCACCTCTAATTCCATATCCCATCAGTCCACTTCCATAAACAGCACCACCAACTCCTCTTCCTGAAAAACCAGATTGTATATCAGCATTTCCCTGAACTCCAACATTCATCCAATTCTGATTAGTTTTTGCAAATGATAAACCAAATACTCCTTTACCACCATGGCCAATTCCGAAGATTGCTGTTGTTGTATCACTTTGATTTGTTTCTTCTACTTGAAGCATAGCCTCATCATAATTTGTATTTATCCCTACATGGCCAGTGTTATAGTAGATATTATTTCCTATCTGTTGCCAATATCCTCCTGATCCTCCACCAGTAGAATCGCCTAAATAAACTTGATTGCCTTGTGATAAATATAGTGTATCATTCGAAAAACTTAAGAATTGTAGTTCGTTTGATGAGTCACCATCAACTTCAGCATCTAATTTATTGCTCCATCTTAATGTATCTGATTGAGTTATTGAGCTTGCAACTGAATTATTATAAAATGGATCAGCCTCTGTGAAATTATCTAATTTGCTATTCCAGTTTGCTGTATCAGTTTGATTTATTGCATTAGCTACCGATGCACCAAAAATAGGATCAGTTTCAGTATAGCTACCTAATTTGCTATTCCAATTCGCAGTATCAGCCTGGTTGATTGCATTTGCTACGGATGTACCAAAAACAGGATCAGACTCAATTATTCCACCAACTAAACTATCAGCAGTATTAGAATGTAAAGAATAGGGAACACTTAGTAATTGTGTTGTGCCCATAAACTGATAATTTGAACCACCATTTATATCCACATCTACTTTAAGATAATAAAGGTCATTCCCCCAATTTATAGTAGAGAAATTACCACTTATTAAACTTCCATCTCCAACAAATAGGTTTACCATACCAAATTGATTTGTTGATACAGTATGAGATTCTGAAAAAATAATATTTCCTGAAGCGGAAGTTTTAAGTATTGACAGGCGAATGCCTACATTTTGATTTAGCATAATTTGATTGGAAGTGTTTCGCACAACTGCCTGATAGCTAAATCCGTTCGGGGTTTGAGAATACCCAACATAAGTCATTGTAAAGAGTAAAATGACCGTTAATAAAAAAGTAGTTTTTTTCATGTTCTTTGATGTTTGTTTGTAATTTATGTTTAGTAATCGTTATTATACAATTACTTTAAGAAATTTGTGAGCACAAAAGTATTTGTCATAGACTGAAAAAGAAATACCATAAATAGGGTATATTGGTGGAAAGTGATAAATAGTAGGTTTTAAGGTTTATTAGGAAAAGGCTAAAGGCTAAAAATCAAAGGCTAAAGTATAAAGTGCAAGACTGAGGT